>JALDXK010000142.1:0-11679 GCA_032155105.1 Acidobacteriota bacterium | reverse complement strand
CCGCGACTCCGAAGGCCGCGATGGCGGGCAGGCAATTGGTAGTCTCACCGGCACCATTACGACAACCGCCAAGGGGCTGGCGCCCGTGCGCGTGACGATCGATCAGAAAGTGTGCGGCGATCAGCTTCCTGATGAAGCGATCGTTGTCGACGCGCAGGGTCGACTCGCCAACGCGGTGGTGATTCTCACTGGCGTCAAGCGCGCACATCCCGCCGAGCCGATGGTCATCAACGAGAAGTGCCGCTTTGGACCCCGGGTGCAGGTGATTGCGCCCAGGGCGAACGTGAAGACCACCAGCAAGGACCCCGTGCTGCATACGACGAACGCGCAACTCGAAAACGGCCGCACGCTGTTCAACGTCGCGCTGCCGATTCCGGGCATCACCGTCGCGAAGCAGATCAGCCCCACGGGCCACGTGCGCTTGAGTTGCAACACGCACCCGTGGATGCGCGGATGGATGGTAGTGACGAGCGAGGCCGCGGCCACGAGCGGCGCCGACGGGCGATTCACGATCGACGACGTGCCGCCGGGCACGTACGAGCTGCGCGTATGGCATGAAGCACTGAAGGGTGCGCCGCAAAAGGTGACGGTCTCGGCCGGCAAGCCAACCGAGGTCGCCATTTCCATCCGATAGCCCCCGATAGCCCCCGCCTTCAGGCGGGGGGAACAGCCGGTATCCCCCTAAAGCCGGCGGTCATCGAATCGCCCGCAACGTCGACGCGGTGCGCCAGTACCACGTTCCGTCGACGAGCGCAGGCGACGCCAGCGTGCGTTCGCCCATCTCGTTCACGTGCAGCAGCTTGAACGTCCGTCCCGCCTCCACCACGAACGTCTGCCCATCGTCATTGGTGAAATAGAGCTTGCCGTTCACGTGTACGGGCGACGCCGAGAACCCCTCACGAATCGCCACGCCGAGCCGGTCCTGGTAGACGAGCTTGCCGGTGGCGGC
Organism: Acidobacteriota bacterium; assembly: GCA_032155105.1. Classification (GTDB taxonomy): domain Bacteria; phylum Acidobacteriota; class Vicinamibacteria; order Vicinamibacterales; family UBA2999; genus 12-FULL-67-14b. Next base: position 10,730 of record JALDXK010000142.1, on the reverse strand, counting down.
TTCATACACCGTGAGGATGCTCTGCATGTCGTTGATCAAATAGAGCAGGTCGCCAGCGACGATGCCGGACGGCACGAAAGGTGAACCGCGCGGCGAACTCCACGCGACGTGCGTGGAGGTGACGTCGCCGCTGCCGCCCGGACGAATCGCCATGGTCGGACCGGCGCGGCCAGACGAGGCGAACACGAGCCCGTGGCCCACGACCGGCGTGGGGATCACTTCGAACGTCATCCCGCGCACGGTCCACAATTCCTTGCCGGTGTCGGGATCGTAAGCAACGACGCGGCGCTGGCTGCTCACGACGAGCTCGTCGCGCGTGCCGGTGTTGATCACCACCGCCGTGCCCCAGCCCACCGTTTCGGAGCGCGGCGTGATCCACAACGGCTTGCCGGTCTTCTTGTCGAACGCGCCGACGAACGCCTGCTGCCCAGGCGCGGGATTCGCATCCTGGTAGATGAAGACGCGATCCTTGTAGAGCACCGGCGAGCCCGCGGGTCCGTGATAGTTGTCGAGGACGCCGAACTTGTGCTGCCACGCGATCTTGCCGTTGAAATCGAAGGCGAAGAGACCATGGCGGCCGAACGACGCGTAGATCAACTGTCCATCGGTCGTCGGCGTGGCGGATGCGTAACCATTCTTCGCGTGCGGGTACTCGACGCCATTCTGCGGGATGAAGGTTTCCCACAGCTGTTTGCCGTCGGCGCGCGCAAAAGCGAGCATCGACAGGCGCTCGCCATTGCCGTAGCCCGTGGTCAGGAAGATGCGGTCGCCCCAGACGATGGGCGACGAATTGCCGCTGCCCGGCACGGTGACCTTCCACACCGGGCTGGTGGCCGACCATTTATCTGTGTACTGGCCGGCCGGGACGAGGCCCTGGCCGGACGGTCCGCGCCAGCGGGGCCAATATTTCGCACCCTCGCCCGCCACTTCGATCATCTTCACGTCTTCCCGGACCGCGGCCATTGCCGTCAGCGCGAAGACGCACAGGCTCAACCATGCCAGCCGCTTCATGCGCCCATCCTATACGGAGCGGGATAGGTTATGCCCGGCGGTCGGCCACCAAGTACAATTGAGGTTCGCTTTCTCATGGGATGGAGTTCGTGACCAAAAAGCCTTCCGGTTTTTCTGTGCCTTCTACGGCCTGTGCCTTTGCTGCGGTGCTGTGCGCGACCTTGGTCTGCGCCTCGGTTTTCGTTGACGCCCAACAGGCCGGCGCATCCCAGGAGCGAAATTTTCTCAGCCGGGTCCGCCGCTTGACGGTTGAAGGCAAGCGCGCAGGCGAAGGCTACTGGTCACCGGACGGCAAGCGGCTCGTATTCCAGAGCGAACGCGAACCCGGCAATCCGTTCTACCAAATCTATGTGCTCGATCTGTCGAGCGGCGACACCAAGCGCATCTCTCCCGGCATGGGCAAGACGACGTGCGCGTTCTTCCGTCCGGGCGGCGGCGAGATCATGTACGCCTCGACGCACCTCGATCCGAAATCGAAGCAGTACCAGGATGACGAGCTCGCGTTCCGCGCCTCAGGCAAGGAACGCCGTTACGCGTGGGACTACGACCCCGAGATGGACATCTTCGCGTTCGACGAGAAGACGGGCACCACCAAGCGGCTGACGACGGCGAAGGGCTACGACGCGGAGGGCGGGTATTCACCGGACGGCCAGTGGATCGCGTTCTCGTCGATGCGCGACGCGTACAACCGCACGCTCTCGCCCGCTGAACAGAAGCAGCTGCAGCTCGACCCGTCGTATTTCGCCGAGGTCTACATCATGAAGGCCGACGGCTCCGAGCAGAAGCGATTGACCACCGAGCCCGGCTACGACGGCGGCACGTTCTTCACCAAGGACGGGCGCATCGTGTGGCGGCACTTCGACGAGAACGGCCTGATCGCCAACGTGTGGACGATGAAGCCGGACGGCACGGACAAAAAGCAGATCACCGACTTCGGATCGATGAGCTGGGCACCCTACGAGCACCCCTCTGGCGAATACTTCCTGTTCGCCTCGAACAAGCTCGGGTTCGAGAACTTCGAAGTGTTCATGGTGGACAAGGCGGGTGTGAAGGAACCGGTACGCATCACCTACACGGACGGCTTCGACGGCCTGCCCGTGCCGTCGCCGGACGGGACGCAGATTGCGTTCACGTCGAGCCGCGCTGGAGGCACCGGCGCCGCCGGACAGATTTATCTCGCACAGTGGAATCATGACGCGGCGATGGCCGCGTTGAAAGCCGCCGGCCCGAGACAGAGCAAACAGAAATAACCAGTTAAAAACTAAAAGTTAAAAATCATGCGCGCCAAACAGATCGCCATCTTCCTCGTCGCATCGGCCCTCACGTCAACCGCGTTTGCGCAGACGACCGCGACGAAATCTCGCACGCGCGCGCATGTGGAAACACTTGCATCGCCGAAGTTCGAGGGACGGCAGACGGGATCGGCCGGCGAAAAGCTCGCGGCGGACTACCTCATCGCGGAGTTGAAGAAGATTGGCGCGCGGCCGCTGCCGGGCATGACCGACTTCCGCATGCCGTTCACCTTTACCGCGGGCTCGAAGGATGGTGGATCGAAGATCGCCATCGCCAAGTCCGCCGCCGATGCTGCTTCGACTCGGCCGGCTGCGCAAGCACAGCCCGCCTCGCTCAGCACAGGCTGGAACTTCGCCGGCTCCGCAAACGTCCAGGCGCTCTCGTTCTCCGACAACGGCGAGGCCAGCGGTGCGGTGGTGTTTGCCGGCTACGGCCTCGTCGTCCCAGACGCACAGAACTTCGGCTACGACAGCTACGCCGGCCTCGACGTGAAGGACAAGATCGTCGTGGTGCTGCGCTACTTCCCAGAAGACGCGGATCAAAAGACGCGCGGCATCCTCGCGCGCTATGCCGACCTTCGCTACAAGGCGCAGGCGGCGCGCCAGCGCGGCGCCAAGGGCATGATCGTGGTCACCGGCCCGCGCTCGCCGAACGCCGGCGCGGTGGTACCGATGACATTCGACACGGCAATCGCCGGCTCTGGCATCGTCGCCGTCAGCATCAGCGGCGATGCGGCGGCGCCAATCTTCGCGGCAGCCGGCAAGCCGCTCGACGGCGTGCAGAAGGAACTCGACGGCGGCAACCCGCACGTGGCGGGCTTCGCGGTTCCCGGCATCACCGTCACGCTCACCGCCAACGTCCTCCGCCAGCAACAGACCGGCAACAATGTGGTGGCGTACCTGCCGGCCACCACGGCGACCACCGGCGTCAGCAAGCCGTGGGTGGCGGTGGGCGCCCACTACGATCACCTCGGCCGCGGCGGCGCGGGCAACTCGCTCGCCGACAAGCAGGACGCCAACCAGATTCATCACGGCGCCGACGACAACGCGTCGGGCACGGCCGCAGTACTCGCGATCGGCGAGGCGCTCGGCAAGCAGCCGCGCCAGCGCAACCTCGTGCTCGCGTTCTGGTCGGGTGAAGAGCTTGGCCTGCTCGGCTCGAACGCGTTCGTGACCAGGCCGCCGTTCCCGATCGATCAGATGGCGGCGTACCTGAACTTCGACATGGTCGGCCGCGTCAGCGACAACAAGCTCACCGTGCAAGCGACCGGCACCTCGGGAACCTGGCCGAAGGTCCTCGAGCAGGCCAACGTGGCGGCGGGCTTCGACCTGGTATTGCAGGCGGATCCGTATCAGCCGACCGACGTCGGCAGCTTCAACAGCGCGAGCGTGCCGTGCCTGACGTTCTTCACCGGCGCGCACCAGGAGTACCACAAGCCGAGCGACACCGCGGAGAAGATCAACTACGAGGATCTCGATCGGGTCGCCGAGCTCGCGGCGGCGATCGTCAAGCGCGTGATGGACACGCCGGATGCGCCGCAATTCACGAAGGTCGAGCAGAAGATGGACACCGGCGGCCGCACCGGCCTGCGGCTGTTCACCGGCACGATTCCCGACTACGCGACCGACGTCAAGGGCCTGTTGCTCGGCGGCGTGATCGGCGGCGGACCGGCCGAACAGGCGGGACTGCAGAAGGGCGATGTGATCATCGAGATCGCCGGGCAGTCGATCGCCAACATTTACGACTACACCTACGCGCTCGAGCTGTTGAAGATCGGGCAGCCGGCGAAGGTCGTCTATATGCGCGGATCAGAGAAGCGGGAAACCACGCTTACGCCCGCGGCTAGAAAATAACTCTCGCGATTTACAATCTCAACCGGAGGACTCCTAATGCGTCGTGCTTTTTCCCTTTGTCTGCTCGTTGTGTGTGTGTTCGCTTCGTCTCAGTTCGTTTCCGCCGACGTGCGCACGGATCAGCGCGTCAAGTTCCAGCTTGGCGGCGCGGTCGGCAAGATGCTCAACATGTTCGGCGGCAAGGGTGCGCGTGAAGGCGTGACCTCGGTCGTGGCCGTGAAGGGCAACCGCAAGGCCACGATGTCGGATTCAGGCGGTCAGATCATCGACCTGTCGGAAGAGAAGATCTACGACATCGATCTCAAGAAGAAGACCTACAAGGTGACCACCTTCGCCGAGCTGCGCGCGGAGATGGAGAAGGCGCAGCGCGAGGCCGAGAAGAACGCGCGCGAGATGGAACAGGCACAGGCCGACGAACCGTCGAAGCCGGCCGAGAAGGATCCGAACCAGAAGGAATTCGAAGTCGACTTCGACCTGAAGAATACCGGCGTGGCGAAGAACATCAACGGCTTCGACACCAAGCAGACGGTGATGACCGTCACGGTGCGCGAAAAGGGCAAGACGCTCAACGAGTCTGGCGGCATGGTGATGACCACCGACATGTGGCTCGCCGCCAATGCGCCCTCGACGAAAGAGATGACCGACTTCGACATGCGCTACGCGCAGAAGCTGTATGGCCCCGCGGTAACGGGCGCCTCGGCGCAGGACCTGGCGATGGCGATGGCGATGTATCCGCAGATGAAGCCGGCGCTCGACAAGATGCGCGCCGAAGGCACCAAGATCGAGGGCACCGCGATTCTCACCGAGATGAAGATGGAATCGGTGCCGCCCGGCACCGCCAACACCACCTCGGAAGCGCTGCCGGCGCCGGAGCCCCAGCCTGAGCAGAAGAAGGGCCGCTTTGGCAGCATGATGGGCGGCTTGAAGAAGATGGCCGAGCAGGGCAACCAGAAGGGCGAATCGAAGCCGCAGCGCGCCGTCATCATGAACACGAGCGTCGAGATGCTGAAGCTGACCAACGACGTGGCGGCAGAGGCCGTGGCGCTGCCCGCCGGCCTCAAGGAATCCAAGTAAGGGAACCAACCGTGGCCGACACCTTTACCCTCGTCGGCCGCGTCAGCGATTTCGCACCCGGCGCCGGAAAGATGGTGGACGTCAACGGACGGCACGTCGCCATCTTCCGGCTCGGGGACGAGCTCTACGCCATCGACAATCTCTGCCTGCATCATGGTGGCCCGCTCTGCGAGGGTGCCATCAGTAACGGCGTGGTCACCTGTCCGTGGCATGGATGGTCGTATGAGATCAGGACCGGCACGATGGTCCAGGATCCGCGCGTGGGCGTGTCGAAGCACGACGTGCGCATCGAGGGCGATTCGGTGTCGGTCCGGCTCAGCGATTAGGGTAAGATCGGTCCTTCCGGAGGCAATCACAGATGGCAAGACTTTTTTCGGCGATGGCCGCAATCGTGTTGGTGACGTCTGCCCTTGCGGCACAGGGCAGCGTGGCGGGTGATTGGGATTTGAGCATCAACGGGCCGGAAGGCGTGATTACCGCCTCGGCAACGCTGAAACAGGATGGCGAGACGGTCACCGGGACCATCACGAGCCCGCAGGGGACCGTGGACCTGGCGGGGACCTACAAGGGCAAGACCGTGAGCCTGGCGTTTCAGATCCAGGGCCCGCAGGGCGCGCTGGACATCAAGGTGAACGGCGATGTCGATGGCAGCGACATGAAGGGCGTCATCGACTTCGGCATGGGCATGGCGGATTTCACAGCCAAGAAGAAGTAGGCCACCGATGAACGCAGATTAGTCGCAGATTCCGTGACTAATCGGTGTGAATCAGTGGCTAGAACGCGACGAGGTTCTTCGCGGCAGCGAGCGTTTCCGCCTCGCTGACGAGAAAAAATTCCTCGAGCGGCGGCGAGTACGGCACCGGCGTATCCAGTGCGCCGAGCACGCGCACTGGAGCGTCGAGTGATTCGAACGCCTCCTCCTGGATGATGGCGGCGAGGCTCTCACCGATGCCGCCGGTCTTCGAGTCTTCCTGCACAATCAGCACGCGATTGCAATGCCGCGCCACGGCGAGGACCGCGTCCTTGTCGAGCGGCGAGAGGCTCCGCAGATCGAGCACCGCGGCCTCGATTCCTTCCGCAGACAGTTTCTCCGCGACGCGCATGCAGTGATGCACGTAGGCGCCGTAGGAAATCATCGCGAGGTCGGCACCAGCGCGACGCAGTGCCGCCCTGCCGATCGGCGTGGGTGACGGTGGCTCTTTCGGAAGTGCCTGCTTGACGCGCGGATCGCGATAGAGCGCAATGTGCTCGTAGAAGAGCACCGGGTCCGGATCGGCCACGGCCGCGGCCATCAGCGCGCGCGCGTCCTCGGGCGTCGAGGGCACGACGATCTTGAGCCCTGGCGTGCGATAGAACCAGGCTTCCGTATTCTGGCTATGGTACGGACCGGCATGACGCAGGCCACCCCACGGCATGCGTACCACCATTGGCACTTCCCCGCCCCAGCGATAGCGGATCTTCGCGGCGTTGTTCACCAACTGGTTGAAGCCGGTGGCGACGAAGTCGTTGAACTGCATCTCGCCGATCGGCCGCAGGCCGGCCAGCGCGGCGCCGACGCACACGCCCAGCACGGCGCCCTCGGCGAGCGGTGAATTGCGAATGCGATCACCGTGCTCTTTGAGCAGCGGCCGCAGCAACAGGAACGCGTTACCGTACACTCCGCCGACGTCTTCACCGTAGACGAACACGCGCGGGTCGGCCGCAAGCGCGTCGCCGACACCCATCATCACCGCGTCGAGGAACGTGTTGCCCTTCTTGTCGAACGGCAGTCCCGGTTCGAGCGGCGGCAACTCCGCGGTCACCGGCTGCGACAGACGCCGCGACGGATCGAGCACCTCGACGCGCACCCGTGGCGCCTCGTCTTTGAACACCATGCCCGACGCGTTCTCTGGCTTCGGCCAGGCTTCCTGAATCACGAGCTGCGCCTGGCGATCGACGAGCTCGTCGGCCCACGTCTTCAGCTCGTCGAGATGGCCCGCGGGAATCACGCCGTCCTCTTCGAGCCGGCGCGCGTACATCGGGATCGGATCGCGCTTGGCCCAATACTCGTAGAGCTCGCGATTGGCGTAGCCGCCTTCGTGCAGCTGGTGGTACTCCCACGACGGCGGTTGATCCTTGCCGAGATAGAGCATGTCGTCGTGGTGCGCGTGGCCGCACATGCGCATCGCGACGATCTCGAGGAGCACTGGGCCCTCGCCCGCGCGGGCGCGTTCGGCGGCCCACGTGAAGGCTGCGGCGACTTCGTCGGGATCGGTGCCGTCGATGGTGATGCCCGGCATGCCGTAGCCGGCGGCCTTGTCGGCGAACACGCGCGCCGCGGTGTTGTCGCGCACCGGCGTCGAGAGCGCCGTCTGGTTGTTCTGCAGACAGAAGATCGCCGGCAGCTTCGCGGCAGCGCAGGCGTTGATGGCCTCGTGCCATTCGCCGAGCGACGAGCCGCCTTCGCCGATGAACGACAGCGCCACGCGCTCGCTGCCCTGAATCGCAAACGCCATCGCCATGCCGGCCATCGACAGCGAGCCCACGGCCAGCGGCGCCGCAGCCGGCAGCACGCCCCAGCCCCAGTCGCCGGTGTGCAGGTCCTTGCCAAACATCGGCGGGCCGGCCTTGCCCATCTGCGCGCGCAGGATCATCGCCACCGCTTCCTCGTCTCGACGCATCGCCAGCGTCATGCCGAGGTCGCGAATCACCGGCGCCAGCACGTCGCCGCTCCACGCGCCATCCGCCGTGCGATAGGCGGGCCCGCGCTTGAGGCGAATCGCGCCGGCGTAGATCGCTTCCTGTCCGAGCGAGCGGAAGCCCTTGCCCTGGAATGCCATCTCGCCCCAGCGCACTTCGCCGCCCATGAAGAACTGCTTCAGGCGGTTGTCGACGCTGCGCGTCAGGCACATGCCCTCGAGGATGTCGCGGCGCTCGTCCCTGGTGAGCGACGCCTCGATGGCGGCGCGGCGCAGGAACCCGTCGCAGGCATCGACCAGTTCCGCGCGCGCCTGCTCGAGCCGCTTTGATGCGGTCACGCCGGGCGTGGTCTCGGCGATGCCTTCGGGCGCGTTGACGTGCTCGTAGAGGGCCTTCGCGAGCGCGCGCCGCAACGCCGGCCGAGCGGCATCGAGCTTCACCGCATCGCGGCCCTTGATGGCCGGGATACCTGCGCTTTCGAATGCATCGATGGCGTGCTGCAGCGCGAACGGGTAGCGTTCGGCGATAAACGCGGCAAAACGGCTGGCGAGACCGGTCAACTTGGAGACATCGTGCGTGCGAGGAGGCATGTGGCTCATCAATTATAGATGCCCGGCCGGGCGCTGATTTCCGGCATCCTAGTAAGGTGAGGTTTTTCCAGGCTCTGCTTGCCGCCGCGACCATTTCGGCGTGCGCGGCCAGCACCGTTGCGCTCGAACAGCCGGCCCAACCGACCCCGACCGCGGCCACCCGGTGTGAATCGCGAGAGATTCCGTCATCAATCAGCTGGCACACGGCAGAGCCGTCTGACGCCGTCCAGCTCGCGCGCTGGTGCCGCGCCGTGGGTGCGCCACTCTTCATCAGTGCATCGAGCATCAGCGATGCGCCACCTGCCCTCGATGAATTCGTCACGGTGTCGTGGAATGCGCACCTGGCCGAAGGCCGGCTGAGCACCCTCATCGACGACCTGCGGGCGGGCAAGCTCACCAACGGACGTCCGGTGCGGCATTTCGCGCTGCTCGTCCAGGAGCTTTATCGCCGCGGCGACGGCGTGCCGGAGTTCGACGCGAACGATCGATCGGCGTTCGCGATCGTGCCGCGCGATCCTGATGCCGCCGACGTGGAGGACTACGCGGAGTCGCTGGGCCTCTCGTTCCTGTACGTGCCTTCGATGCGTAACGGCGCCGAACTGCGCGAGGACCGCGGTAACGCGATTATCTCGACCGAACCGTTGCTCGATCCGATGGCGATCGAGCTGCCACTGGCACGCCAACGCCGCGTCGCGCTCAGCGCCGCGGTGATGGTCAGCACGCCGGCCGGCGCTCGTCGTATCGAACTGGTCAACGCGCACCTCGAGCCACTGAGCTCGCCGCGCACGCTGTGGATTTTCAAGAACCCGCGCGGCCGGCAGGTACGAGCGATTCTCGACCTTCTCGAGACACCGCGGTTCACGAACGATCGCGTCGGCGGTGTCGTGCTCGGCGGCGACTTCAACACCGTCCTCGGCGGCGACCGCGAAGAGGGTTACCGCCACGCGCGCGTGTGGTCGACGAGCCTTGGCAGCGAAGATCGGCGCGACACCCACATGATGGGACGGCTCGATTACCTGTTCTTCAAACTCTCGGATGGCTGGGTTGCCCAAACCACCCGACTCGACGACCGTTTCGGCTCCGATCACCATCCGATCCTGGGTCTTGTTCGGCGGGATGCGGGATCCGGGATCCGGGAACCGTAAGCACTCCCGTCCGGATCCCGATCCGGGACCCCCGGCAACCGATAGAATCGCTGTGTGATTGCGCCCAACGCGGCGGAAGTCCTCAACCTCGTCGGTTTCGTGACGGGCACGGCGTTGTACGCCATGCTGCTCGGCCTCGTGATTCGCCACGAGCGCGGAGACACAATGCGCCGCAGTCTTGGCGAAGGCGGACCGCTCCTGCCCCTGGCCACCGCCATCCTCGGCCTGATCTGGAACCTCGGCGAACTGGCGGCCTACGCGCTGCCCCGCCTCGGCGTCTTCGGTGAATCGATCGCGCTCTGGGCCATCTCCTTTCCTGCCCTCGGACTGCTCGCTGCCGTGGTCGTGCATTCCGTGGCGCGCGAACTGCCGCGCGGATTCCTGCTCACCGCCGTGGCGTACGGCTGCAGCGCCGCCGCCTCGCTCCTCCACCTCACGACCGTCGTCACCGGCAATCCCGAACCATCCTCGCTTGCCTTCCTGCTGCTCACCGTGTGCTACGGCTTCATCATCGTCGCGCTCGGTTTGATGACGCGCGGGCAGGCCAACGGCCAGCGCGTGTTGTGGGTGCTCGCGCTCGCGCTGTTCGCGGTGTCGGCGTCGCACCTGGGCCGTTTCCATGCCGGCGACGATGGGTGGGCGGTGGAACTGGTCGGCCATCACGCGGCGATCCCGCTGGCGTTCGCGATTCTCTACCAGGAGTACCGCTTCGCGCTCGCCGACCTGTTCCTGAAACGTGCGCTCACGCTGATCGCTATCGTCGCGGTGGCATTCGCCGGCTACAGCGTGGTGAGTACCCTGCCTTCCGGACCGCTCGCCGCCGGCGTCCTGATGTCGCTGTGGGTCGGGACCTCACTCGTGTCGCCCTGGCTGCACCGCCGCATCGTCCGCTTCGTCGATCAGTCGCTGCTCGGCCGCGTTGACTACGCAGACCTGCGCATCACCATCAGCCAGGCGCTGCAGGCTCAGAATTCAGTTGAAGGCGTGCTCGATGCGGCGTGCGCGCGGCTGGCCGGCGCGCTCAACGCGCGGCACGTGTGGTGGCTCGAAGACCTCGCGGGCGAGCGCGGCGATCGCCGCGTGAC
>JALDXK010000141.1:0-11784 GCA_032155105.1 Acidobacteriota bacterium | reverse complement strand
AATATCACGGGAAAGCGCGCCAGCGTGCGGAAGCGTGATCGCTTCTTCACGGTCTTGGCGGTTGGGGGCGCGATGGCCTCGGTTGCGATCATCGGTTGCGCGCGCGGCAGCGCTTCGGTCGGGACCGAATGGCTCGGTGCCGGCCCCGCCACGGTCGGCATCGGCGGGATGACTCGCACAGTCGCGACGCTCGCCTGCGCGACATCCGTCGCCGCAAGTGTTTGCGCACCGGCGAGGTACGCTTCGAGATCGCGAACGATGTGATCCGCCGATGGGTAGCGACGCTCGATCTGCGTGGCCAACAGCTTGCGGATGATCGCGACCAGCACCGGATCGGCATCCGCCGCCAGCGGCTCCGGTGCTTCCTGGCGTCTAATCGCGGCGTCGAGGCGGCTCGCGTTGTGTTCGTGGCGACGGTGCGGACGATAGCCCGCCACCATCTCGAACAGCATCACGCCCAGCGACCAGAAGTCCGCGTGCTGGTTGACGTGGCCCTCGGACTGCAGCCGCTCGGGCGACGCGTATTGAATCGATCCCCACTTGTTGGTGGTGACCAGCGTGCGCTCGGCCAGCGCTTTCGCGATGCCAAAATCGAGCACGCGGATCTCGTCGTTGTCCAGCAGCAGCACGTGATCGGGCTTCAGATCGCCGTGGACGATCAACGCGTAGTGGACGCCCTCGACATCGGTTTCGAATCGATGCGCCGCGGCCAGGAAACGGCAGATGGCCAGCGCAATCGTCGCCGCGCGGGCCGGCGGCAGCGGTCCCGCGCCGATCACGTCGCTCAGCGATTGCCCATGTACCAGCTCCATCGCGATGGCGTAGAACATCGCGATCGGCTGATGCTCGAAGATCTCGGGCACCATGCCCTTATGTGTGCGGCTGAACTGCTGTTGCAGCATCGCGCCGTGCCGCTCGGCCGCCACCTTCTCCTCGCTATCGGCGCCCTCGAGCGGAATCAGTTTCAGCGCCGCTGGCCGGCCCGTCGGCTTGTGCTCGGCCCAATAGACGATGCCGAACTTGCCGCTGTCGACGGTTCGCAGAATCGAATAGTCGCCAAGCTCCCATCCGAGCTCACCGGTGAGCGGCCGCGTTCTAGCGACCATGCATGCCCCGCATGAAGAAGTTGTCGCGGTGCAGGTTAGGACCACCAGCCGCCCATCGGACGGCGTTGGGATAACCGACGAAGAGATTGGCCATCAGTTGCGGCGACGCGGTGTCGGCGACGTCGATCGCCGCTTCCGTGCCGGCTGAGGCTGTGCGGATGAATACGTTGTGGCGGATCGACGGCTTCGCCCCGGGTCCGATCCGTATCGCCACGCCCTGCACTTCAGAGAACTGGGAGGAGCGCACCGCAATTGAGCCCGCGGTCGCCACCTCGACAGCAACGAGGACATCGCCTGCGATGGTCACATCGTCGACGATCACCTCATCTCCCGACAGATGCAGCGCGACTGCCAGCGGCGCTTGGGGACGGCCGAGCAGGCGCAGCCCGGAGATCCGGCTGCCGAGGCGTCCGTGTACCGTGATGGTGGCCCAACCTAGATCACCGGACGGCGCAACGACCGTTGCGGTTCCAGACTCGCGGGCCGCCAGGTCGACGCCATCCTTCAGGAACACCCGCTCGGCATACTCGCCGGGCTCGAGCTGGATGAGATCGCCGGGTCTGGAGGCGGCGATGGCTGAGGCTATCGTCGGATACTGGCCGGCGGCCGCCGCCCCGCCTTCGCCCGGAGGCTTTGGCGAGGCACGCCCGACCGAGAGCGTCCTCGTACGTCGCGACGTCAAATAAGTGTCGAATGGCAGCCACTCGCTCAGGGCGAGCCCGCCCAGCAGGCCGACGAGGAGGCCGCCGAGAAGGGTAATAGCGAGCGACGTCACCCGCGGGGCCCGAACTGCGACGATTGCGCCCCGATGTTCGAGCGTCGCGTCGGGCGCCGTGCTGGCAGCCGCGAAGCCGGTGCCTTCGGCGTAGACCACCGTAATGTTGTCTTTGCCGCCGGCGTTGTTGGCCGCGTCGATCAACGACTGGACGACGCGATCCGGAGCGCCGGCCTGCTCGCGGACCGTCTGCAGAATCACGGCGGATGAAAGCATGTCGCTCAAGCCATCCGAACAGAGGAGCAGCGCCGCGTCCGGCTCGACAGTCGCCCCAACCAGCTCGATGAAATCGGGATCGTCAGGCTCGTGAAACGCGCTGCCGACGTCACGGAACACCTCGCTGCGGCGCGGATGCTTCATGGCGTCGGCCTCGGACATCTCCTGCGCGTCTTCGCGTTCACCGATCGGGGAGTGATCGTGTGTGAGCTTGCGCAGGCCGTCGCGCGTCAGTTTATACAGACGGCTGTCGCCGACGTGGCCGATCGTCAGCTGATCCTCCGTCAGCAGCGCCAGCGTCAGGACGCAGGTCATGCCCGCGTGTGCCGGCGAGCGCTCGGCTTGCCGCAGGATCTCGTTGTTCGCCAGCGCGATCGCTTCGCGAACGCGTTGCGCCGGCGTGCCAAGCGGCCGCTCCAGCCGCTGGGTGATGACGTCCACGGCAATCGCGGCCGCGCCTTCGCCCGCGGCATGACCGCCGCCGCCATCGACAACGAGAAAGACGCCGCGGTCGACGTCGACATAATGCCGATCCTCGTTGCCGGCACGCATGCGGCCGCGATCGCTGGCGGCTGCGGCGTTCACGCGATTCGCTCGCGCGAGCAGCGCAGCGTCAGTCATGATCGCGACTGATCCAGCCGAGCAAGGCGAGCCAGCCGACGGCGCCGACAAGGCTGCACAGGAAGACCACGCGAAGCGCGTTGATCACTAGCGAGGCTCCGCCTCTGACTCGCGAGCATGTGCGGACAGGCTCCGCCTCGCTAGCGCAGCATCTCTTGGCCCCGCCTCCGGCGGGGCGAGAGTCTTGAAGGCCGATCGAACAACTTGACTTATACGCATCGGATCCTCGGCCTTCAAGACTCGGGGTCGAGCGTTTGGAATTCGATCTGCAACGCGTCGGCGAGCTGAATGCGGGCGTCGCGCGGCAGCTCATGCTCCTGGCCGGTCTCCTCAAGCAGGCCCGCGGGTGACGTGTGCACGTATGGCTTGACGCGCTGGCCATTCACCGACGTCCCCCACGTGCTCACGTCCTGGAGGAAGAAGCGGCCATCGTCGGCGCGGCGGATGCGGCAGTGCTCGCGCGACACCCGCGGCCCGGTCGTAACTTGCACGTCCACCCAGTGCGCGCTGCCGCCGCGGCCAATCGACACCACGTCCTTGCGCATCACGAAGACGTGCGGACCCTGCTCGTCGACGTAGGCGAGATGCGCGACACCGCGTGCCGCTTCAACGCGTGGCTCCGCCGCCTTCGCCAAGGCTGAGGTGGAAGCGTCTTCGCGGAGGGGGGCGGCGACCGAAACCAGCGGCGTCGAGACGGGTGAAGGAACCGCCCGCGGCACAGGCGGCGCCGCGGTTTCTTCGCGCGTCGTCGTGCGTCGCAGCGTGCCGGTCACGAGGGTGCGCGCAAAACGCGTCGTCGGCGTTCCGACCTCGAAGGTCGGTGTCCGAGCGACGGACAGGCACGAGACAATGCCGATCTGTCCACGTGCAAGCTCGCTGTTGGCGTCGGGATGGATCGCGATCTCCCATCCGGCGGAAGGCGGTTCGATGGGCGGCTGTTTGCCGAGGAGCAGTCCTTGCCACCGCGGCCGGCGATTCAGCGCGCCGACGCGGTCCGTCAGTGCGCGCTGGGCATCCGCGGCAATCGCCTGCGCGATCGTCTCGATTTCACGGTAATCGTCGGGATGAAGATAGACGTGATACGCGCGTGGCGGCAGCACGCGATAGAGCAGAGGATAGAGCCGCTCTTCCATTTCCCGGACGAGCTCGAGGATGATCGCCCGCCCGGACGGCCGCTGCCCAGCCTTCACACCGGCAGTATGGTGTGCGAGCTGTTGTAAAGTCGTGAAGAACTTCCAAGGATTTTCCAAGGCCCATGCGTGTGCAGTTCGGCGACGTCACCCTCGATTCGGCCAGCCGTCAACTGGTCCGTGGCGGCGCGGCGATCCACCTGTCTCCAAAAGCCTTTGATCTGCTCTGCCATCTGGTGGAACGGCGTCCGAGCGCGGTGACGAAGGACCAGTTGTTCGAGCTGGTCTGGCCGGGAACCTTCGTCGTCGAGGCGAACCTGACCGTGCTGGTGACCGAGCTGCGGCGCGCGCTTGGCGACGACCCGCACACGCCGCGCTTCATTCGTACGGTACACAAGCACGGCTACGCGTTCTGTGGCCAGGGGATGGAGATCGCACCGCGTCCACCAGCGCGCGATGCGCTACGCGTGTGGTTGCTGTGGAACGACCGCGTGTTGCCGCTCGTCGAGGGCGAGAACGTGATCGGCCGCGATCCCTCATGTGGGGTCTGGCTGGATCAGCCAGGCGTGTCGCGCCGTCACGCGCGCGTGTTGGTCACCGACGATGCGGCCGAAATCGAGGATCTGGGAAGCACGAACGGGACGTTCGTCTCTGAGATCGCGATCGCCGGGCCGCATCAATTGCGGGACGCGGACATCATCCAGGTCGGGTCCGTCGACTTGAAATACCGAAGCTGGTCGCCGTCGAGGCCGGTGGAGACCGAACGAATTCGGCGAGCGAAATGAGAGGCCAGACGCCCTCGGTATAGCGCCCGCCTCGCCGAGGCGCGCGAACGAGTGTTGTTGGTCGAAGGCAGGGCCAAGGCCGCGAAGCGCCGGCCATGGAAGTCCAGGACGAGGAGCCACACTCGGCAAGCCGAATGCGGCCTCCTCGTCATCACATGCGCGCTGATCAGTCGCCGCTAGGATTTTGTTTTCAGCTGGCGTGCGATGAACGCCTTGACCATCGCGCGCGCCTTATCGGTCTGCGGCCCGGGTTGCGCGACCCACTGGTGCTCGCTGCCTTCGAACAGGTGATAGTCGACGGCGCCGCCCGCGGCTTTATACGTTGCCACAAACTTCTCCTGCATCGACGGCAACACGTTGTCGTCGAGCCCGCCCTGCATGATGAGCAGCGGCACGAGATTCACCTTCTCCTTCCGCTCCAGGATTTCCTGCGGATTACTCTCGTGAATCGTTTCCCAGGGCTTGAAGTAGGTGTGGTGGTTCTGCACCATGCCGTCGCGTTTGTGCGCCTCGGCGTTCTTGAAGCGCGCGAACGGATTGCTGATCGGCGATCGGCACGCCACAAAGGCAACGGTGGCGTCGATTGTTGGCGCCTCGGGAAGCGGAATCGCGTTGTAGCGTTGGTCGTGCGGACGCATCGCGAGCAGCTCCGCCACATGGCCGCCGCTGGAGCTGGCGTAGATCCCGAGCTTCGACGCGTCGCCGTTCCACGACGGGGCCTTCCATTTGAGCCAACGCACGCCGTAGTTTGCGTCCTGCACGGAGGCTGGATACGGCGCTTCCGGCGCGTTCGTCATATCGATCGCGACTACCAGCAATCCACTCTCCGCGAGTGCGCGATCCATCGGTTCTTCCGCCGTGCGGTCCTTGTTGTTCCACGCGCCGCCGTGCAGATCCAGGATCGTGGGAAACGGTCCAGGGCCGTTCGGACGATAGACGCGCGCCATCAGCATGCGTCCGGCCACATTCTTCCGGACGTCGACTTCGCTCACGCTGATCTCGAATTTCGCGCCTGGGTCATAGGACGGCGCAAAACCCGGAAGCCCCGCTGCTCCGGCATCGGGCCATACGAAGCGCGGGAGCACCACGATGCCCGCAGCCGTCAGGAGAAACTGTCGCCGACCGATCTCATAGCTGGCCATCTGGACCTCCCGCGAAACGACACACGACTGCGATGGTACTACTGGCGTGTTTCTGGAGACGACGTGACGATGTCCCTGGCGTATCCAGTGAGTCTGAGGATGTGCAGTCCGCCGCCGGCACGGTCCGCACCGTAGATCAGGCCACGGTCGTCAATCTCAACGTTGTTGATGACGCCGGCGCTCTTGCACTTGCTGGTGGCCGTCTCGGTGCCGAATTCGCCGCCCTCTTTCGTTTCGGCGTTCGCGCAGGTCGGCACCGTGAACTTATTCGCCGGCGGAACGAAATAGCCCACCTCGTGCACGGCGAATGGGTCGCGAATATCCCAGATGCGCACGCCGGCGTTGAACCACGCGAACACCGCGATCTTGCCGTAGTACGGCGGATAGAACGATTCAGCGGACGAGTGTGCCCCGAAGCGCCCGCCTCGCCCACAGTAGTCGCCCTGCGTCTCCTGCACGCGGAACGTTGACAGCGGCCAGGGCGTCTTCTCCTGCGTGATATCCAGCAGGAACGCGAGATGCGGCGCGGCGCGGCCCTGCAGCAACTGATCGGACGGGTAGTTCTGGCCGCAATTGTCGGCGCGCGCGGCCTCCGAGACGACGAGGAGCAGATCGCGCTTGCGGAGCGCCTGATGCCCCTGGAAGCCGGGGATCGGCACACCAAATATCGGGAAGGTCGTGTGCGCACCTTGATCGGGTGACATGTGCAGGTAACCCACCTGCGGCGCGAGCAGTTCTTCCGGCGTCGGCTTCAGCGGATTCTTGAAGTCGGTGAGGAGCTTCTTCCGGTCCACGATAGAAATCACACCGTCATTGCCGGTGCCATACGCGATGTACACCCGGTTCTTCTCGGGCCCAGCCGAAATCAAGCCATGGATGCCTTCGCCGCGTTCCGAATCATGGTCATGGGCCTCGGGCTGCGTGCCGACCATGCCGAAATCGCGAATGTACACCGGCTTTGCCGGATCGCTCAGGTCGTAGATCTTCAGGTGATTGCCGCTCGTCCACCCTTCTTTCGAATTGTTGGCGACGAGGTACGCGATGCCGGTGTCGCATTCCCACCAGCTCTTGTGCGTGCCGGTGAGGTTGTCGACGACGGTGGTCAGCTTGGTCGGCTTCGCCGGCGCGGTGACATCCCAGATCTCATGTGCGCTGCCGCCGAGCGGCCGCAGCAAGTACCACTTGCCTTTGACGCCTCGTGGCAGCGTGTTGCCGCTGCAGACGCGCACCATCTGCGCCCCGCCGGTACGTCGGTCCCCAGTAGTGGCAATGTGCGCAAGGTATTTGGTGTTCGCCGGGTCTGTCACGTCGACGATCGACGTGCCGCTCACTTCGAGTTGCCCGCTGAGCGGATTCATGAGCGGCTTCTGGTTGTTGTGGTGACCGACGTAGGCGATCTGCCGGCCGTCCTGGCTGATGATGAGCGGTTGGTAGGCGGATCGTCCCTGGAGGTCGTTATGGCCAACAGCCTCCATGTTCCACTGCGACGCGCGATCCCGCGGACCGACCGCGGACGGCGACGAGGGTGGCGGCGATCCTCCTCCGGTCAACGTCACCGGCGGAATCGCCGATCCATTCGGTGGGTGCGGCGACTGTGCGATGGGC
The DNA here is from genome assembly GCA_032155105.1 of Acidobacteriota bacterium. Taxonomy (GTDB): domain Bacteria; phylum Acidobacteriota; class Vicinamibacteria; order Vicinamibacterales; family UBA2999; genus 12-FULL-67-14b. Next base: position 4,404 of record JALDXK010000141.1, on the reverse strand, counting down.
GTCGCGAACAGCAGCGCGGCGAGCAGGCACGACACGAGCAAGTGCAGACTCAGATTTCGTGGGCGCATCGCTTCTCCTTGTTTCCGGATCAGAACCGGAAGACCACGTCGAACTGCGTCGACCGCGACGTCTGCTGGTTGTCCTGTACCAGGTAGAAGTTCGAGTCGTATGACAGGTTTGCGCCGGACCGGTGCCATTCCGTGTAGCGGCCTGAATTCAGCGCATTGAAGACGTTCAGTCCCAATTGGGCGTTGCGGTTGCCACCCAGGTTCAGTTTGTAGCCAAACTTGAAGTTGAGCGTTCTCACGTACGGGAGACCCTCTTGCCCTTCGCCGCGGGTCGGATACAGGAACCGGGTCCGCGTCGCAAGCGGATTGGCCTGACCGCCGCTCGCGACGCCGGGGTCATTCCGCGTGGCGGCCACCTGGAACGCGCCGGCCCGAACCTCGTGACGTCGGGGTCGTTCGCGGCAAGCTGCTTGAGGATCGGACCGGTCCACGGGCCGCCGACCACCGTATAGCTCGTGGACACGACAATGTTCTTCGGCGCGTTCCAGGTGGCCGCCACGCGGAATGAACCCGGCGTCCAGGTCGGCGTATTGCGAAGCGTGTTGCCGGTCGCTAGGCTGTTGTTGTCAACCGGATCCTGGTTCCGCCAGATGGTCTTGTCATTCGCGAAGGCGTCCGGCTGAATGAAGCCCGCCGGATCGGTCGGGTTCCAGGTGCCGGCTTCTTTCTGCCACTGCTGTTGAATGCTGGCCATCGCCTGGAAGTTCTTCGACATATTCTTCGCCACGGTGAACATCACTTCGTGGTACTGCTGGTGCGCCCAGGTCCGATTGGTCAGCTTGAAGATCTGACCCGAGCGCGGATCCACCTTACCGAACCCTCCGAATGGAAGACCGGGTGCGTCCGGCCAGAACCCGTTGATGTCTACCTGCGCGTACGAGTCGCGGAACGTCTTGTGCGTGTACGCCACGTCAACGCTCATGTCGAGCGGCAGCTGGCGCACATAGCCGGTCGTGAACTCATCGATGTACGGCTGATGGAAATCCGGATCGAACCGCTGGCTGTCGACGGAGGGCGGCACCGCAGGGGTCACCACCTCAGACTCGAAAATCCCGTCGCCGTTGGCGTCGTAGATCGTCCTCGAGGATGCCGTCGGGTTGCCTGAGAACGCCGCGACGGCGTCTCGGCCTCCCATCAACTGCCGGTGCACGCGAGCGAAGCTGGCCCGCACGACGTTCTTCGCGTCGTCGTCCAGCAGGAGCGCGCCGCCGAGGCGCGGCGCCACCTCGACACTCTTTTCGATCTCGAAATTCCGGAGAATGTCGAAGCGCCTGACGAAGTCAGCCCGGACGCCGATCGTCATCGTGAGGCGAGGGATCGGCCGCCACGTGTCCTGAATGTAAACCCCGTAGTCATGGTCGCGCCCCTCGGTGTTGACGTTCTCGAGCGCGCTCGTCACGAACGTGCGTGAGAACGGGATCGTCCCGGAGTTCATGTTGTTCGGGTCTCTCAGCCTCTCCGATTCAGCGTTCTGCCCGCTGGGATCCAGGACGATGCCGGTGCCCTTGTAGTAGTTCCGCGGCATGAGCAGGAAGCCGGTCTGAAACTCGTGCGACCCTCCCCAGCCCTCCTGCTTGAACCACGTCACGTCGCCACGGACCATCGAGTAGCTCGAGTTCTCGATCAACATGGTGCCGTAGCCGCCTTCGTTGAAGATGTTCCCCACGCCGGTCGGGATGCCCTGGTTCAGCGTGATGCTCTGGAAGATGCTGACGGGCACCCCGAGATCGATCAGGCCCTGTTCGTAGCTGCTCTCGTCGTTGCCCTGCTTGTTGTTGTAGTTGAAGGCAAACTTCGTCGTCAGGGTCTGTCCAAAGGTGGATTGCAGCGACACGCCGTACATCCCGCCGCCCACGTCGGTCACCGTCGTGCGATTGGCCTCGTTCGAGCGGACCGACTGCTGCCGCATGCGGTCGTACTGGGCGACGCCCACGAGCTGGTGGTTCGAGGCGACCTGCGAGGTCAGCTTGACGAACGGCTGATGTGAGTGCTGCTGGTTCGCGGGGAAATTGCCGACGAGATCGGGGGCGAACGCCTCGAAGGCTTGCACGTCGGCGGGCGAGCGGTCCACCGTGGAATCGATGAACGCCCGGCGATAGGCGCCGAACATCCAGATCTTGTCCTTCTTAAGCGGGCCGCCGAGCGACACGTCCAACTGGTCGACTTTCCTGGTGCCCGGCGTGCCGACCACGCCTTCCTGCCGGTCCTCAGCGGCGTTGTTCCCGTTCCAGGAGAACGGCAGGAGCGTGTACCCGGCCGAGCCCGAAAGGGAATTGCCGCCGCTCTTCGAGATCATGTTGATGACGAGGCCGTATCCCATCGGGGCTGCCGCATCGACACCGGACAGCTTCACGTTGGTGTCCGAGATCGCTTCGCCGCTGAGGCCGGTCCGGTTGACGTTCATGTCCCAGTAGTTGGCGGCCATGAAGCCGTCCATCTGGGTCACGTGCTCCCGGTGCTCGACGCCCGACGCGTAGTAGTTCTGCCGTCCGCTGCCGTCGTTGTGCGGCCGCGACAGCACGCCCGGTGTCATCTGCAGGAAGTCGGTCCAGAATCCGCCTTCGGTCAGCGGCAGGGCTTCCTGGAACACGGCGTCGATGTTCATTGTCGTCGTCGGGTTGGTCACCTCGACCATCGGCGACTTGCCGGACACGGTGATGGATTCCTCCAGGCTGCCGAGCTTCATCACGAGCTCGTCGACCTGGAAATTCGCAGCGGCGCGCAGGAGAATGCCTTCACGAATGACGATCGAGAACCCGGTGAGCTCCACTTTCAGCGAATAGGTCCCCGGCGGCAGGTTTGCCAGGCGATACTCGCCGGTACCGTCCGTGACGGCAACGACGGGCGTCAGCGCCTGAGGGCTCGTGGCGGTGACCGTCGCACCGGGCATGGCCGCGCCCTGCTCATCGAGGATCTTGCCACGGAGGGAACCGTTTCCGCTTTGTGCCGAGATGTCCGGCACGATCGCGATTCCTAGCAGACAGACCAACACGACGACGGCGGGTTTCCTCATCGTTGCCTCCCTGGGAACTCGGCGCGTCAGAATGTATCGCCAACCAGAGGGACGAGACTGTCAAAGGATGTCTCGTGTTCGTCGCTGAATTGTCTAGTGCCTGTTATTCGGCCTCCCGCAGGAACGGTTTGGCTGAGCCGCAGGGATCTGGCATGAAATGAGCGACGGGTGTCATTTATCCGGGTCAACGGAGGAACCATGCCGACGTGTGCTGTTCGCGTAGCTTTTCTGTCGAACGCCTCATGGAATTCTTGACCGATCTAGGTCACGACATCGAGATTCGCGTGAAACCGACACGGAAGCCCCAGGGCCAAGTCTCCGTCTTCGTCGGTGCCTAGCTTTGCCCAAAGCGGGACGGGCACCGCGCGTAGGTTACCAATCGAGTTTCCAAGGGACTTGGCGCTCCGCTCCCCCCGACGTTCATAGGGAAATGAACCTGGCGGCGACGTCGAACGACTTAGTATTCGAATCGTGGGAGCGTGACTCGACGTGGACCAGGCACCCGAGCGGCCCCTTGACGAGTACCTCGTATTACTGAGCCAGGCAGGCTCGACGGACGCCATGGATGGTCTCGCGCGCCGCTGGACCCCACGATTGTTGCGCTATGCCTCGCGGATGCTCGGGGTCTCCTCGGAGTCAGCGGAAATGGCTAGAGATGTCGTGCAGGAAACGTGGGTCGGCGCGATCCGCGGTTTGGGCGGTCTGCGCGACCCCGCACAGTTTCCAGCCTGGCTCTATGGCATCGCGACACGCAAGTGTGCCGACGCTATTCGGAGTAGTGTCCGCCGGAGACGGCTCGACGGTCATTCGGTCGCGGTCGGAGTCGTTCCGGATGTGGCGGGTGTGGAGCATCGGATCGACATCGCGACTGGGATCCGGCAGCTGCCGCCGAAGCAGCGAGCAGTAGTGCACCTCTTTTACGGCGAGGATTTGACGGTCGATGAGATCGCCTCGGCACTGGGTATTCCCGCTGGGACGGTCAAATCGCGCCTTCACCAAGCGCGCCAGGCCCTGAAGCGGAATTTGGGAGAGACATCATGACCGACGTCGATCGCGCCATTCGTCAATCATTGTCGGCAGAAGACGCCGAACTCTTCGATCGCCTCAGCCGAGATCAGTCGCTGCGCCAGCAAGTGCTTGCCACCTTCGCAGGGCAGCTACGATGGATGAACGCCGCCGGATGGATCGCAGGGTTCCTGCTGTTTGGCGGCGCGTCAGTGATGGCGTGGTGGTTCGTGAATGCACCGAGTCTCGAAGACATGCTTCGATGGGGCGCGGGGTCGGCGCTCGCCTTCGGCGGGCTCGCGCTGGTGAAGGTGTGGT
>JALDXK010000140.1:0-11853 GCA_032155105.1 Acidobacteriota bacterium | reverse complement strand
AATCATCCCCGATCGCGTGAAACTCCTGCCTGCCGAACGACGCGGCCAGGCCGAGTCCGACCTGAGGACTGAATGGGCCGTCGTGAAGGAACGCTGGAAGTAACCATCATCCCTTCGCCTCACGCCAGTCTTCTCCAACACCGACATCGACATCGAGCGGCACGTTCAGCTTCACCGCCGCCGACATTTTCTCCCTCACCAACGCCGACACGTCGTCTGCCTGATCCTTCGGCGCCTCGAAGAGCAGTTCGTCGTGCACCGTGAGAATCATGCGCGCCTGCGGATGCGCGCCGGCGAGCGCGGCGTGGACGTCGATCATCGCGCGCTTCAGGATGTCGGCCGCGGTGCCCTGGATCGGCATGTTCACCGCGATGCGTTCGGCGCCGGCGCGGATCTGGAAGTTGCGGCTCGTCAACTCGGGCACCGGCCGCCGCCGGCCGAACATCGTCTTCACCACGCCGCTCGCCTGCGCGTCTGCGAGCGTCTGGTCGATGAACGCGCGCACCCGCGGGAAGCCGGCGAAATACGCATCGATGAACTGCTGCGCCGCCTGCTGCGTCACCCCGATGTCCTTCGCCAGGGTGAACGCGGTTTTGCCGTACAACAGCGCGTAGTTGATGATCTTCGCCCGGCGCCGCAGCTCGTGCGGATCGAGCGTGCTGTCGGCGCCGAACACCTTGTTCGCGGTCTGATCGTGAATGTCGTCGCCGCGGGCGAACGCCGCGGTCAGCGTGTCGTCGCCTGAGAGGTGGGCGAGCACGCGCAGCTCGATCTGCGAGTAGTCCGCGGAGATCAGCACGTGGCCGGGATCGGCGATGAAGGTGCTCCGGATCTGGCGGCCGATGTCGGTGCGGATCGGGATGTTCTGCAGGTTCGGATCGCTGCTGCTGAGCCGTCCGGTCGCCGCCACGGCCTGGCTAATCTGGGTGTGCACGCGGCCGGTTTCGGGATTCACCAGCGACGGCAGCGCGTCGATGTAGGTGCCTTTCAGCTTGGCGAGGCCGCGCCAGTCGAGGATCAGGCGGCAGATGTCGTGCTTCGCCGCGAGCTCTTCGAGCACCTCCACGGCCGTTGAGGCGGTGCGGTCGCGCCCGGTGCGCTTCAGCACCGGCAGCTGCATCTTCTCGAACAGGATCTCGCCGAGCTGCTTCGGCGAAGCGATGTTGAACTCCTGGCCGGCGAGCATGAAGATCTGCCGGCTCACGTCGGCGAGCTCGCGTTCGAGGGTCACCGACTGCGAGGCCAGCGACTTCACGTCCACGCGCACGCCGGTGCGTTCGATCTCTGCGAGGATCGGGACCAGCGGCCATTCGAGATCGCGATACACCGATCGCAACTCGTCGCTGTCGATGGCCGGTTGCAGGCGCGCCGCCAACTGCAGCACCAGGTCACTGCGCTCACCCGCGTAATCGAGCACGCTGTCCACCGGGACCTGCGCGAAGGCGAGTGCCTTCACGCCCTTGCCGATCACGTCTTCCTCGGTCAGCGCCTTGTAGCCAAGTTGCTCGAGCGCCATCGGCTCGATCTCAAGGCTCGAGCGGTTGGCGTCGAGCAGGTAGCTGCCGAGCATCGTGTCGAACCCGTCCGGGTTGCGCATCTCGATGCCGAGACGGCCGAGCACGATCAACGCCGCCTTGAGGTCGTGGCCGACCTTCTGGATCGCCGGATCGGTCAACACCGGCGCGAGCATCGCCAGCGCCTCCGCTGTCGGCAGGGAAAAGCCCCCGCCGAAACCCTGGTGACCGAGCGGAATGTAGCGTGCCCGTGCCGGAGCGGTCGACACCGCGATACCGACGAGCGTGGCCCGCACCGGCGCGGTGCCGTCGGTAATCAGCTTGAGGCTGAACCGTCCCGCGGCTCTCAGCTCCGCCGAGAGCGTCGCCAACTCCTCGGTCGAGCCGACGACCGCATAGTCCTTCTGCACCGACGCGGCAGTGGGGGCGTACTCCGGCACCAGCGTGCGGAACTCCATCTTCGAAAACAACGCGTAGCACCGTTCGCGATCGGCGCCGCGGAACGTGAAACGCTCCATCTCGAATGGCACGTCCACGTTGGTATGGATGGTGACCAGTTCGCGGCTTTGCCGCGCCTGATCGGCGTAGGTCAGCAGCCCTTCCCGGTACTTCTTCTGCTTGATCTCGCCGGCATGGGCGAGCAGCGACTCGAGTGTTCCGTAGGTCGCGATCAGGTCGCGCGCGCCCTTTTCGCCGATGCCCGGCACGCCCTTGACGTTGTCGATCGAATCACCCATCAGCGCGAGCACGTCGCAGACCTGCGACGGCGCGACGCCGAACTTCTGCTTCACACCCTCCTCGTCGTACCAGGTGCCCTCGTCCTTGGGGTTGTAGACGCGAATGCCGTCGCCAACGAGCTGAAAGAAGTCCTTGTCGCCGGTGACGATCGCCGCCTGCAGTCCGTGGGTGGCAGCCTTGCTCGCCAGTGTGCCAATCACGTCGTCTGCCTCGAAGCCTTCAGAGGTGAGGATCGGTACCCCCATGGCCTCGCAGGCTTCGTGCACCCACGGCACTTGTTCGGCGAGGTCACCGGGCATCGGCGCGCGATTCGCCTTGTAGTCGGCGGCGACTTCGGAGCGAAACGTCGGCCCGCGCAGGTCGAACGACGCGACGATGAACTGCGGCTGGTGATCGGCCAGCAGCTTGCGCAGCATCGTGATGAAGCCGTAGGTGGCGTTGGTGGACTTGCCGTCCGATCGCGTCAGCCCGCGGATCGCGTGATAGGCGCGATACATCTGGTTGCTGCCGTCTATCAGGAACAAAATCGGTGGGGCCAAGACTCTATTATCATTCGAACGTGCGTCCTGCGCTGGCCGTCGTCCTGATCGCGGTGTTCGCCTCGGCGGCCTGCAGCAACGTCATCGCCAGGAAATACGAATACGAAGAGGAAGTCTTTCTGTCGCTCGACGGTTCAGCGACCGTCTACGTGAATGCGTCGGTGCCCGCGCTGGTCGCGCTACGCGGCGCCAGACTTCCGCTCGATCCGGCGGCGCGGCTCGATCGCACTGCGGTGCGCGATCTGTATGCGACGCCGGTGACGCGCGTGGCCAGCGTGACCACGTCGCGCCGAGAAGGGCGCCGCTACGTGCACCTCAGGCTCGACGTCGACGACATTCGCCGGCTGGGCGAGGCGCCGCCGTTTGCGTGGTCCACGTACCAGTTTCTCGAGGGTGACGGCACTTTCGAGTTCTCCCAGCGCATGGGAGCCGCAGCGGGCGAGCCGGCGGGGAATGCCGGCTGGCAGGGAGACGAGCTGGTCGCGGTGCGCGTGCACCTGCCCAGCCGCATCGTGGACAACAACTCGCCGGCGCCGGTCGGGCGCGGCAACATCCTGGTGTGGGAACAACCGCTCAGTGAGCGCCAGAAAGGCACGCCGCTCGAGATTCAGGCGATGATGGAAAAGGAATCGATCCTGTTCCGCACCCTCGCCCTCTTCGGCGGCATGGCCCTACTCGTCGCACTCACTTTCGTCGGCGCGATTTGGTTCGTAAAAACCAGAAAAGCTTGCCCCAAGCCCCAAGCCCCAAGCCCCAAGTCCCAAGTCCCAAGTCCTCAGTTAGACTTCCGCTCCATCTCTTCGCGCACTTCCGCGTCCGTCTTCAGTGCGTTCTTCACCTCGAACGCTCCGAAGCCCGACGCCAGCGACCTGGCCAGCATCCGCTCGACGTTGCTCTGCACCACGCCCTCGAGCGTGACGCGGCCGCGGTTCACCACCACGCGAATCGGCGGGTTGACCATGTTGGCGTAGTTCCGGAACAGCGAGTGCCCGTAAATCGCCCGCGCGATCCGGAACCGCAGCTGATCGTCGAAATGCGACACCGGCAGCACGTCGATCTTGTTGTCGACCGCGTTGATGCCCTCGACCTTGCGCACCCTCCGCTCGAGATCGTCGCGCTTGAACGGCATGGTGACCCAGCCGGTGAGCACCACGCGGCCGCCGTTCACCTCGGCGCCGATGCTGTCGAACACGGTGAGCTGCGTGTAGCGATTGACTTGATCCGCGATGTCGTTGAGGATCTGCAGATCTTTTCGTTCCGTCGTTGGCTCCGCCTTGTCCGCCGCAGCCTGAGCGTAGGTGGACGGAGGCGCGCCTGCGGTGATCAATGTTGCGAACAGTATTGCGACTAATGACTTCATGTGGAACCTCGCCACATCAAGACACTGCCAAGACTGTGCCAGCTGATTCTGTCCTCAATCGAGAACTGCTCGTCGACCGCGCACTGAACCGTCGTCGTTATGGCGTAGCGACGTAGCCCTTGCGCGCGCGCACCTTCAGCGCGGGGTCGCGCACTTCGACACGGATGGTGTGCCAGCGGCCGTCGCGATGACCCGGGCTCGGGTAGCCGATGTAGTACTGCTGGCTCAGTTCATCGGCGATGCTCGCCACGGCCGGATCGAGATCGCGGGTGTCGCGGACGATCTCGGTGCGGCCGCCGCTGTCGTCGGTCATCTCGCGGAGCGCCATCACGTTGACGCGGTCATCGGCGCTGATCGAGTAGCCGCCGCGTCCGCCACCACCGCCGCTCGGCGGATAACCGCCGGGCATCGGGATGCGCCCCGAGCCGCCGCGTCCGCCACCCGGGAACGGGAACGGAATCGGCAGGCGCGGCGGCGGCTGCTGCACCGGCGGCGTCCCTCGCCTGAACGTCGGTTCGCCCTGGCCGTCGATGCCCACCGCGTAGACGAGCACTTCGGTCTCGCGCACGAGCTGCTTCACTTCCGACACGCCGACGCGACTACTCGTGTCGTTGCCGTCGGAGATGATCACCACCGCCTTTTTGCGGTTCTGGCCGCTCTGCGCCATCGGCACGGCTTCGGCCGCGGCATCGTACATCGCCGTGCCGCCGTTCGGATGAATGCGGCCGAGCACGTTCGCGAGCCGATCACGATCAGTCGTCCAGTCGGCGACCAGATCGGCATTGGCGCTGAAGCGATAGAGGAAGAACTCGTCGAGTTCGTCGTTCATCATCCGGAAGAACCGGTCGATCGAGTTCACCGCCGCGCCCCATTTTTCGCCCTGCATGCTGCCGCTGGTGTCGACGACGATGCCGAGGCTGACCGGCGTGCGCTCGGCGCTGAAGTGCGTCACCTCGACGGCCTTGTTGTCTTCGTAGACGACGAAGTCTTCCTTGGTCAGCCGGCCGTAGAAGCGGCCAGAGCGATCGGTGACCGTGGCCGTGACGTTGATCAGCTCCACGCCGCTCTTGAAGCGGAACCCGTCCTGCTTCTGCCCGCCTTCGCTGCCGTAGGCAGCTACGGCGCGGTCACGCCGTCGCTCGCTGAATGCAGCACGAGCGGAGGTGGAGGCCGACGAGGTCGTGACCGCGAGCGCGACAATGGCGCCCACGATGACGAGTGACAGATGTTTCTTGGCCATGACCTTGTTCCTACCTGGGTCCTACCGGGCGCTGACGTTGATCGGCTGCTCGCCGGCAGCCGGCGCGGGCGAGTCGGCGCGCCGATCGATGTGCGGCACCACGCCTTCCTCGGTGCGGAAGCTGACGCGATAGCGCGCCACCGTCGGCGGCGCGTCGATCGACACCACGAACGGCGTCTCGTCGCCGGCGCCAAGCTTCAGGAAATCCACGTGCGCGCGCGAGCTGGCTACGAACGTGCCCATGCGATCGAACAGGAACACCACCGCCGACAGCCGCTCCACGGGCTGGCCCGCCGCCGGATTCCGGACCAGCCCCGACACCGCGAGCTTCTGGTTCTGCCGCGCGTGGCTCAGCGACACGAGCTCGAGCGGCGCGTTCGGCCCAACGGCAACCGGGCTGGTGCCTTCCGGCCCCGACATCATCCACGCCAGGCCGCCAGACAGAATGACGAACAACGCCGCCGCCGCGAACGCCAGCGACTTTTGACGACCCCCTCCATCACGTTCAACCGGGGCGACGCCGAGAAAACCCGAAGCATGCGAGAGCTCCGCTTCGGGTTTTGGAGGCGTCCTGAGCGAGACCGAATCCGCAGGCACTGCGGATTCGGTCGAGTCGAAGGAGGCGAAGGATGGCGGAGCGGGCGCCCACGGTGCCCTGCCGATCGGTTTCTCGACCTTCGGCATCGCGACCGGCGTCTCGTCGTCGGTCGCGGCCGCCGCAAGCGCGGCGATGCGCGCCGCGGAACGCGTCTTCTCGTCGCGCATGACGCGCCACGCCGTCACGCTCATCACAAGCGCCACGATCAGCGAGACGATGGTGATTCCGAGGAGGAGAGTGTCCATAGTTTCATCTCAGCCTGTCCGCCTTCGCCTACGGCTCCGGCGCGATCGACTGCGCGCGAATGCCTAGCGCAGTCGAAACTCGACGCCGACTTCGACCACCACATCCACCGGCACGCCCTTCATGCGCCCGGGCGCGAACCGCCATTGCCGCACCGCTTCCACTGCGCGTTCGTTCAGGCCGCCGCGCAGACCGCGAACGATCTTCACGTCGCCGACCGTGCCATCGCGCCGCACGACGATCTCCAGCTCGACTTCGCCCTCGATGTTGGCGCGGCGCGCCTCGTCTGTGTAGTTCGCGCGCACTTCGCGCAGCAGCCGCGGCGGCTCGACGCCACTGCCCGGACGAAACGGGCCGCCGCCGTAACCGCCGCCCGAGCCCTCGCCCACGCCGGAGCCATCACCTTGTCCGAGTCCCGTGCCCTGGCCCGATCCCACGCCGCCGCCGGTGCCGCTTCCCTGGCTCGGCGGCGTTTCCGGCGCTTTCGCCAACAGACCCTCGCGATCCTGCGTCTCCGCAGGCTTGGTCTGAATCGGCGCCATCACCGGCGGCAGTTGCTTCGCCTCGAGCGGCTTCGGCGGTTCAGGCGGTTTCGGTTGGGGCCGCATCGGCGGCGGAAGTTTTCGCGCCGGTATCGGGCTGCTGATCTTCTGGGTGCCCTTGCGCTCGGCCTTCGGCGGCGGCGTCTTCATCTTCAGCCCCCCGCCACCACCGCCGCCGCCGGGTCCGGGCTGCACGAGGAACACCATCCGCATCGGCTCCGGATCCTTCACGGGCTCGGTGCGTTCATCGGCGACCGCGAAGCCCAGGCTCGCCACGAAGATCGCCGTAGCTACGGCGAGGCCATGGAGGCTCGTCGACAGGATCAGGGGCATGGTCGTCGATCGTTCGGCGCGCTGTGTTGGCGCGAACAGCTCGCGGCCCAAACCCAACGCGCCTGGCAGCGCCACGGTCGTGCCTTTCTTCAACGCCTTCACCGCGCGCACGGCTTCTTGGTGCGTGACGAAGCTCGTGAGGCTGGCGTCGTCCGCGAACGACAACTGCGACGCGATCGAGCGGATCTCGCCCCGGGCGACGAGCGCCAGCACGCGGGATTCGGGAACCCCTGCGGCTGCGGCGATGTCGCCGGCGCTGTATACGTCGGGAGGGAGGGCGCCTAGCATGGCTGTGCCTCGATTCAGTGGCAAAAGCCTTGCCGTGTCCGCGCGGCCAGGTGCCGCTATCATCCATCACTTTTCCGGCCGGAATTCACAAAATCTTCGCCAGCGCCTCCACCAAGGCGTAGTGGATTAAGGACGGGTGTAGCCTGCAGACTCCAGACAATAGGTCGCGATGCCCTCGAGCTTGCTCGAGGCGCGCGCTCCTTGATTGTCGCGACGAAAGCGACGAATTCCGTGACTTCTTGGAGAAGGGGGCCGCTGCCTTTTGCCTTCCGCCTTGGCCAACGTTAGGATGCCGCCGTGGTCCGCTCCCTCCGTATCGGGCATCGTCGATACGTCCTGTCCAACGGCGTGAACACGATCGGCCGCGAGCCGACCTCCGCGGTCTGCATCAACGACCCGAGCGTGTCGCGCGGCCACGCGCGGCTCACCATCGAAGACGGGCACGCGACGATCGAGGATCTCAAGAGCAAGAACGGCACGCAGGTGATGGGCAAGCTGATCACCGGTGCGGTGCCGCTCAACGACGGCGACGAGGTCGAGTTCGGCCACGTCAAGGGTTGGTACATCGTTGAAGCAGCGGAAGAACCGCCGACCACCACGCACCTGTAATCGGTGTCCAATCGGTGTCTAATCGGTGGCCAGTCCTTCGATGAATCGAAAGCGGTCCCGCTCGGCGAGCAGCCGCACCGGCCTGAACTTCGCCTGCTCGAGATCGCGCGTCACGTCGTAGCCCTGCGGACGCGTGGCCGCGACGCCCTCGATCACTTCGATGCGCCCGCCTTGCCGCACCGCGCGCCGCGCTTCACGCAGGTAGTCGGCGCGGGCGTCGTCGGCGATGGCGGCGAAGCGGCCGCTGGTGTCGTCCACCACCACCATGTCGAACTGGGTGCTGTCGAACGGCAGCGCGCGGCCCTCGATCTTGTGCGTCTCGATCAGTGCGCCGATTTTCGCGCCGACGCTGGCTGCCCGCTTCGCCTCCGCGTCGTCGAACGCGGCCACCGCCGCCGCGCCGCTCAGGCCAACCTTGGCGGCCAGTCCGGAGAGCAGCGCGCGATCGTGACAGCCAATCAACAGGAAGCGCTCGCCCATGCGCACGCCGGTCATCGACACCTGCAGCGGATCCATCGCGTGACCGCGTTTCCGCGTGAGCATGCGGAGCAGAAACATCATGGCTTGATCATATTGCCTGAGAACCTTGTAACCCCTGAGAACCCTGTAACCCTTGTAACCCTGTAACCCTATAACCGTTCTTGAAGTGCTATATTTCCAAGGTGAAACAAGCCTTGAAAGTCGCTCCTGTGCAGGGCAAGCTCGGCATCCTCCTGGTCGGGCTCGGCGCGGTCAGCACCACGACCATCGCCGGCGTATGTGCCATTCGCAAGGGACTCGCGCAACCGATTGGATCGCTCACGCAGATGGGCACGATCCGTCTGGGCAAGCGCACCGATAACCGTTCTCCGAAAATCAAGGACTTCGCGCCGCTCGCCAGCCTCGACGACGTGGTGTTTGGCGGCTGGGACATTTTCGAGGAGGACTGCTACGCCGCGGCCTGCACGGCCGGCGTGCTCGAACGTTCGCTCCTCGATGCGATCCGCCCCGAGCTCGAGAGGATCAAGCCGATGCCGGCCGTGTTCGATCAGCGCTACGTGAAGCGCCTGTCGGGCCCGAACGTCAAGAAGGGCAAGAACAAGAAGGACCTCGCCGAGCAGCTGATTGCCGACATCCGCAACTTCAAGCAGACGCACAAGTGCGACCGGCTGGTGATGGTGTGGTGCGGCAGCACCGAGGTGTACATGAAGGAAGGGCCGGTGCACCAGTCGCTGGCCGCGTTCGAGAAGGGCCTCGAGTTGTCGGACGACGCGATCCCGTCGAGCATGGTCTACGCGTATGCCGCGTTGAAGGAAGGCCTGCCGTTCGCGAACGCGGCGCCGAACCTCACCGCCGACGTGCCGGCGATGCTCGAACTCGCCGCCGAGACCAAGGCGCCGCTGGCCGGCAACGACATGAAGACGGGGCAGACGCTGATCAAGACGGTGATTGCTCCGGGCCTCAAGGCGCGCATGATCGGCGTGAAGGGCTGGTACTCGACCAACATCCTTGGCAACCGTGATGGCGAGGTGCTCGACGATCCGGAGTCGTTCAAGACGAAGGAGGAGAGCAAGAAATCCGCGCTCGATTACATCTTCCAGCCGCACCTCTATCCGGAGCTCTACAAGGACATCTCGCACGTCGTGCGCATCAACTACTACCCGCCGCGCGGCGACAACAAGGAAGGCTGGGACAACATCGACATCGTCGGCTGGCTCGGCTACCCGATGCAGCTGAAGATCAACTTCCTCTGCCGCGATTCGATCCTCGCCGCGCCGATCGTGCTCGACTCGGCGCTGTTCCTCGACCTCGCCAAGCGTGCCGGCATGTCAGGCATCCAGGAGTGGCTGTCGTTCTACTTCAAGGCACCGATGCACGCGAAGGACCTCTACCCCGAACACGACCTGTTCATCCAGCTGATGAAGCTGAAGAACACGCTTCGCTACATCATGGGCGAAGAGATGATCACGCACCTCGGTCGCGAGTACTACGACTAGAGCCATGTCGCCCGCCAAGGTCCAGCCTGCGCTGCTTGGCGGTGTCACCATTGGCGTGCTGTCGGCACTGCCCGTGGTGCAGTGCTGCTGTTGCGCGTGGATCCTGTTCGGCGGCGCGCTGGCGTCGTACCTGATGCAACAGAATCACACCGAGCCGATCGAAGCCGGAGACGGGGCCGTCGTTGGCCTGATGTCCGGCGCGATCGGCGCGTTCGTGTGGCTGGTGGCGGCGCTCGTGGTCAACACCGCGATGGCGCCGTTCCAGTCGCGGCTGGTGCAAGGCGTGCTTCGCGACTCGCCGGATCTCCCGCCGTGGCTGCGGGCCACGCTCGAGAATTCGTCGGCTGACGCGCAGCTGGGCCTCGGCCTCGTGTTCGGCTTCTTCGTGATGCTGGTCCTGACGACGATCGGCGGCATGCTCGGCGGCGTCTTCGGAGCGCTGCTGTTCAAGAAGAATTCGCCTCCTCCGGCCATCCCGCCGCCTATCCCGATCGAGTAGTTGCACAGAATTGCCGCGCAGCATGTGCACTTCGTGCCGCCTCGATCCGATACCCCCCCTGTGACGACTCCGCCGGATCACCAGGCCTTCTTCCGCTTTGCGCAGCGGCCGTTCAGCCTGACCGCGGATCCGACGTTCTATTTCCGCAGCCGCTCACACGGCCGCGTCTTCGACACGTTGTCGTCGGCCATCGGCCGCCGCGAGAGCCTGATGCTGGTGACCGGCGACCTCGGCGTCGGCAAGACCACGCTCTGCCGTACCTTGATGGCCTCGCAGGAGCGCAAGTCGCGCGCGGCGCTGGTCGGCAATGCGCTGCTCTCGCCGGACGATCTGTTGCGGCTGATGCTGCAGGATCTCGGCGCCGTCACCCACGACCAGGCGAAGGACCGGCTCGCCGGCCTCACCCACGTCGAGTTGCGGCAACGCTTCGACGGGTTTCTCCGCGATCTGTCGCAGGTCAACGACGGTGCGGTGATGATCATCGACGAGGCCCACAACCTTCCGCCGGCGACGCTGGAGCAGATCATCGAGATTGCGACGTTCGAGTCGAACCGCGGCAACGTGCTGCAGTTCCTGCTTGCGGGGCAGGCGGCGGTCGGCGGCGGGGCCACGCTGCCGCGCGTGGTCGACGAGCGGGTCGGCGTGCGGGCGCGGCTGCTGCCGCTGGAGCGCGACGAGTGCGAGCGCTACGTCCATCACCGCCTGACCATCGCCGGCGGCGCCGCGGTGACGTTCACGACCGCATCGATCGACGTGTTGTACGCGCTGTCGGGTGGGCTGCCCCGGCTCGTCAACCTGCTCTGCGAGCGGGCGCTGCAGGCCGCAGCGTCGGCGCACGCCAATGGCATCGAGGCGTCGATGATCGAATCAGCGGCCTCGGCGCTCGACCTGCTGCGGATTCGCCAGAAGCGGTTCAGGTGGTATGGAACTCGGTGATTCAGTAGCCAGTAGCCAGTAGGCAGAAAGACAAGAGTTCTTCTGGATACTGGCTTCTGGATACTGGCTACCTTTGATCAATACTCCCTCCATGCCCGAGCCGGTGTCCGCTGAAATCGAAGCCCTCCTGAAAGAAGATCGCAGCTTCGCGCCTGCCGACGCGTTCCGATCGAAGGCCAACATCAACGATCCCGCCATCTACGAGAAAGCGGCGAACGATCCCGAAGCCTTCTGGGCCGGCTTCGCGCGCGAGCTCGACTGGATCACGCCCTTCACCAAGGTGCTCGAGTGGAACCCGCCCGACGCGAAGTGGTTTGCCGACGGCACGATCAACGTTGCCGCCAACTGCCTCGACCGCCACGTTCGCACCTGGCGGCGCAACAAGGCGGCGTTCATCTGGGAAGGCGAGCCCGGCGACCGGCGCACGCTGACCTACTT
>JALDXK010000139.1:0-11890 GCA_032155105.1 Acidobacteriota bacterium | reverse complement strand
GTACAGGCTCCGCACAATGCTTCGGCCCTTTGATCGCCGGCTGCTCGAGGATCCGTGTCGTCTCGCCACAGTCTGCACATTGCAGCGAAAGATGACCCTCCTCATCACGGGTTCTGAGCATTTGACCGTGGCGGAAAATGCACGGTGACAGCAATTTCAAGAGCGTAATTTTACTCATGCCAACACGAGGTTGCAGGTTCGTCGCCGACTCAGGGTGGCGTGATTTCCGCGACTTCCTCGCCCGCGGACCAGAAAGTCTCCGCCGGTCACGACAAAGGTCGCCGCCCCGCCGCGACTGATTTGCATCGATGACGATTCTGACGTGACAAAACTGAAATTGAGACCGATTACAAGATTGTCCGAGTCGCGATCATGCTCAGATAATTCTTACTCCGAGCGCAGCGCCACGACCCCGTCTCGGCCGAGGCATACGCCTGAGATTCGGTAGAGCATAACGCGGTATAGACTCGCGGCAGTGAACAGGGGGAGTGAGATGAAGACGTGCTTGCGGTCTGTCGTCGTCCTGCCACTCACGATCTGGATCACCAGCGCCGTTCAGGCGCAGGTGAATGCGCCGATCACCGCCAACCCGATTCCGGCGCCCATTGTGAAGCGCGGGCTGGCCGTCGAGGTCAGGGAGTTCGTGCGCCTTCCCGACACGCGTGGGATGCGTCCCGCCGATCAGGATGTGTCTCCCTCGGGCTGGGCGCGCATCAGCTACGTGCGCGATCTGCCTGACGGCCGCCGTTTCGTCAACGATTCACGCGGCTTGCTCTACGTGATCGGCACCGACAAGGAGCCGCGCGTGTACGCGAACGTCGCGGCGGTGTTTCCCCATGCCGTGTACAACCGGCTCGAAAGCGGATTCGTCGGGTTCGTGTTTCACCCTGACTTCGCTCGGAACGGACTGTTGTACACGGTGCACGGCGAGAGGGCCGCCGGTAATCCGAAGACGCCCGATTTCATCCCGCCGGGGTTCGCGCCGAAGGATGTGACCTATCACAACATCATCACGGAATGGCATGCGACCAACCCCGCGGCCAACGTATTCGAGGGAACGCGTCGCGAACTGCTTCGCGAAGCGCACGTGGTCAACAACCTCACCCATCCAATGGGCGCGGTCGAGTTCAACCCGACGGCAAAACCCGGCGACCCGGATTACGGGATGCTGTACACCAGCGGCAGCGACCACGGTTTCAGTAACGGCGGCGGACCGAACGCGAACACGGCGAGTCAGACCCAGCGTGTCGACTCGATCATGACGGCAATTCTGCGGTTCGATCCGCGAAGCCCCAAGGTGAGCGGCGGGGTGAAGGGACTGGGAGACTACACCGTCCCGGCGACCAACAAACTTGCCTCCGACGGCGACGCGAACACGCTCGGCGAGATCTATGCGCACGGCTTCAGGAACGCGCATCGGCTTTCGTGGGACACCGACGGGACGATGTTTGCGGCCGATATCGGCATGAATCACATCGAGGAGATCAACATCGTTCGCAACGGCGAGAACTACGGGTGGATGAAGCGTGAGGGCTCCTGGGAGAACGGCCGCTGGCGCGGGGGCGTACTCGACCAGCTGTTCACACTTTCTGCCGACGTGTTGAGCGGGCGCGAGAAGGACGGCCTCACCTATCCCGTGGCGATGTACGACCACGACGAAGGGCGTGCCGTCACGGGCGGCTTTGCCTATCGTGGACGGATCACGGCTCTCCAGGGCAAATTCGTGTTTGGCGACATCCAGAACGGACGCCTGTTCGCGGCCGATCTCGCCGAGATGAAGAAGGCCGATGACGGGATTCCGCAGACCGTAGCGCCGATCGAAGAGGTCCAGCTATACGTTCGGGACGCAAGCGGCAATCGGATCGGGGTCTCGATGCGCGAACTGGTCGATCACCGAATGGGTGCGAGCCTCTCGCGGGTCGACTTGCACATCGGTCGAACCGGCGATGGCGAGCTGCTCCTCACCTCGAGGCAGGACGGGACGGTGCGGATGCTGGTTGCCGACGCGGCCGCTCCGAAAACCGCCTCCGGCCGGCGCTGACGTTGTGCCGTTCAGACGATGCCGCGCTCGACATCGATCAGCACGGCGCTCCGGCGCGGACTGCGCAAGCGCTGCCCGCACTGCGGCGAAGGGCCGCTGTTTTCCGGCTGGTCACAGTTGGAACGCTGTTCAACGTGCGACTTGATTTTTGTCCGCAATCCCGGTGATACGTGGGCCTTCACCATCATCGGCGATCGGTTGCCAATTGCCGCGATGCTCGTCTTGATCTATTTCGGAGTGGTGCGTTCGCATCGCGTGCTGGGCCTGACGCTGGTGGTTCTGTTAGTGGCGCTGCTGGTCTGGACGGCGCCAAACCGCTGGGGCGCGGGTATCGCGCTGCATTACCTGTCGCGACTGTACTGGCCCGATCCCGCGGACCCCATCCCACCGGCTATACGCTGACGAAACTACGGTCTCGGGCGCGATCGATGCATCACGCACCCAGGGGTTTCACGTCGTAGCAACGCGCCAGGTCGTTGATGTTGGCCCGGAGCACGCTCCAATAGCGCTCCGCCTGCGACCCGTACTTGCCGCGCGTCAGCACCTGGTTGATCTTCCGCGCGTCGTCGACGACGTTTTCCACTTGTGCCTTCGTCTCCAACCACCTGTCGGTGGAGTCGAACTTGCGCCGTAGCCGGTTCGTCGAACCGTTCAAATCCGACAGCGCGTCGTCCAACTCGTCTGTCTTCTCACGGGCATTTTCTTTCTGCGACTCGGTTGCCTTTCCACCTCGAGTGCGCCCGGAACCCTGGCCTTCCTTCGCCTGAGGCCTTCCCTCCTCGACCCGCCTCTCTGACCACTTCCGAAATTCATCGACGCCGTCTTCCACTTTACGGATGCGTTCGGCGACCTGTGGTTTCGTGAACGCCACCTGAGCAGATGCCAGTCCGCTGATGGTCAGGCACGAGAGGATGGTGCCGCCGACGATTCTTGTGAATGTCATAGTGCCTCCACGAAACCGTGTGTGTTGATGCGACCGAACCAGCGTGGCTCGCTTCACACCCTCCGGTTGGCCGGAGATCCTCCGTTAATCGCACGTCGGCGTAGGGCCTACCTTGCGTCGACCGTGTGATGTCCGAGCAACAGGCTCCCTTGGCCGCCTTCGATTGTGCCAGTGAACACAGCGGAGCAAGTCGCGTGCCCGCGCGAACTCAGGGCACGAAGGCGAGAAACAGGAACGCTGCAAACAGCACCAGGTGCACGGTCCCCTGCATCACGTAGGTGCGACCGGTGCCGAGCGTGACGGCGCTCACCAGGAACGTGACCGCGAGCATCGCTACGTCCTTGAGGTCGAGGCCCAGGATCAGGGGTAAGCCGAGGGCGATCGACGCTAGCACCACCACGGGAACGGTCAGGCCGATACAGGCGAGCGCGGAGCCGATCGCGAGATTCATGCTGCTTTGCAGGCGATCCGCCCGGGCGGCACGCGCCGCGGCCCACGTTTCCGGCAGCAGCACCAGTGCGGCGATCACGATTCCGACCACGGCCTGGGGCGCACCGGCCGACTCGACCGCCTGCTCGATCGCGGGCGAGAGCACCTTGGCCAGTCCCACAACTGACACGAGCGAGACCAGGAGCAATGCGAAGCTCGCCCGTGCCACCTGCGCCGGCGGTGGCTCGGCATGCGCGTCCGGGTTGGCCGCATCAGTTGTCGGGATGAAATAGTCACGATGGCGTACGGTCTGAATGAAAACGAAGCTCGCCCACAGCACGGCCGAGGTTACGGCCACGAACACGAGCTGCGACGTGCCGTAGGTGCCGGCAGGCGAGCTGATCGTAAACACCGGCAGGACGAGCGTGAGCGCGGCCATCACGATCAGCGCGGCCAGCCCTGCTCCGGCCCCCTCGACGCGGAAGGTCTGTTCGCGGTGCGCCAGCCCGCCCAGCAGAATGCAGATGCCGACGACGCCATTGCAGATGATCATCACGGCCGCGTAGATCGCGTCGCGCGCCAGGACCGACATCTCCTCGCCGCCGGCCATCATCATGGAGAGGATCAGCGCGGTCTCGATCGCGGTCACGGCCACGGCGAGTACGAGCGTGCCAAGTGGCTCGCCCACACGGTGCGCGACGACCTCCGCGTGGTGGACCGCGACGAGAACCGCCCCGATCAGCGCGGCTCCGCAGACCACGGTGATGAAGGTTCCCGCGCCCACCGCCAGCGTCACGAGAAACACGGCGAACGCCAGGACAGGGATCAGCCACGTCCAGACAGGCTGACGACCCAAGGACGCTGAAGCGTGCGAGGGTGAGGTGGGTGCCATACGAGAGAGCTTACTGCTCAGCAGCCCGCGTCGCCTCAGCTATTATGGAACGCGATGGCCGCGTGGCTGCTGTGCATAGTGGTGGCGGCCCACGCGCTGGGTCAGAGCGCGGATCTGCCGCCGCGCGAACCCTTTCTCACGGAAACGCGCGAGGCGCTCTCGCGCTCGCAGCAACTGTGGCATCGCTACGCCTACCGGGAGCGGCGCACCGAGCTGCACCTCAATCCCTTCGGACGCCTGGGCACCGGCGGCACGCGCGTGACCGAGGTCCGGCCGTCTCCGAATCCGCAGCTGACCTACCGCCTCGTGATCGAACGTGACGGCGTGCCGGTCCCCAAACTCGATCGCGATCGACAGGACGCCGAGTATCGCGCCCGGGTCGCGCGAATCGGCCGCGACGCCAATGATCCACGCGCCGCCGAACAGCGGGCGCAGGACGAGCAGCGCGCCAGGCAGCGTGCGCGGATGGTCGTCGACGATGTGCTCAAGACCCTGCAGTTCGAGATCGCACGGCGGGAGATCCGCAATGGCCGGCCGGTTATTGTCGTGACGTTTGCGCCGAAGCCGGCCGCCAGGCCGACCACCCGTGAGGGTCGCCTGGCCACCGTCTTCAAGGGCTCGGTGTGGATCGACGAAGCGTTGCGCGAGGTCACCGACATGCGGGCCGTGGCCATCGACGATGTGTCGTTCGGTGGGTTCCTCGCCAGGGTCTATAAGGGTACCGAGGCGGTGGTGGAGCGGCGAGAGGTCGAACCCGGCGTCTGGATGCCGACGCTGCTGACACTCAGCGGCGACATCCGGGCGCTGTTTCGTAGAGCGACGATCAAACACGTGATCGAGTGGAGCGAGTACCGCAAGATTGCGGACCGGTAACGCCCATTCCGATATCCTTGCGCAGAGCACACACCGAATGAGTTTCATACGAGGCTTTATGGCTGGAACCGGCGCGTGTCGCATATTCGTGCGCGCCGCGCTGGCGGGCTGGCTCCTGCTCGTGGCGGCGTCGAGTGACGCGGCGGCGGTCAAGCAGGTCCTGGTGCTGCAATCCCTGGACCGCGGCAACATGATTCTCGACCACTTCACCGCCAACCTCCGAGTCGACCTGGACCAGGGCGAAGCCGGACCCGTGAACGCCATTCAGGTCATCGTGGGTCCGACCGGGTTCATCGGTGCGCCCCAGGACGCGATCGTCGACCTCATCCGATCGACCTTTGCCGATCGCCCGAAGCCAGATCTCATCGTGGCCATCGGCGGTCCCGCGGCGATATTCGCGCGCAAGTACCGTCGGCAACTCTTCCCCGAGGTGCCGCAGTTGCTGGCGGTCGTCGATTGGCGATATATGCGCGACGCGCCGGCGGGCGAGAACGACGTCGCCGTCGCCGCTCTCACCGATTTCCCGAAGCTCTTCGACGACATGCTCCAGCTCCTGCCCGAGACCAGGCAGGTGTTCATGGTGATCGGCTCCGGCGAGATCGGCAGATTCTGGCGGCGCGAATTCGAGGAGCAGTTCAGGCGATTCCGCGGTCGCCTGACATTCATCTGGTCCGAAGACCTCTCGTTTCCGGAGATCCTGCGCCGCAGTGCCACCCTCCCGGCGAACTCGGCGATCTTCTATCTGACCTTCGGCACGGACGCTTCGGGAGCCGCGTATGCGGACGAGCGAGTGCTCGCCGACCTCCGCGCCAAGGCGAATGCGCCCCTGTTTGCCGGGCAAAGCGTTTACCTCGGCGCCGGCATCGTTGGCGGATCCCTGCTGTCGATCGATGATCTCGGTCGTAAAGCGGCCGATGTCGCCATTCAACTGTTGGCCGGCGCGTCGCCGCACAGCTTCAACCTGCCGCTGCAACGGCCAGGACAACCAACCTTCGACTGGCGCGAGTTAGAGCGGTGGGGCATCGCCGAAAGCCGGTTGCCGCCGGGGAGTGTCGTACACTATCGCGCTCCGAGCCTGTGGCGCGCATACCGGGGCACGGTGCTGATCGCCCTCGGCGTGCTGGCCTTCCAATCGCTCTTGATCGTCGGACTCCTGTACCAGCGCCGCGCACGCCAACGTGCCGAGTCGGACAGCCGAATGAACCTGTCGCTCGCCGCCGACGCCGGCCGGCGCCAGACCATGGCGGCGCTCACGGGCTCGATTGCCCACGAACTCGGTCAACCTCTGAGCTCGATCATCCACAACGCCCAGGCGCTTCAGATGATGGTCACCGCCAATCGTGCGACGCCCGACGTGATAGGGGAAATTCTGTCGGATATCCAGACCCAGGGCGTCCAGGCGACCGACATCATCGATCGCCAGCGGGCCATGCTGCAGAGTCATCAATTCGACAGGAAGCCGATCGATCTTCACGCCGTCATCAATCACAGCCTCGCCCTCGTCGACCACGACATGCGAGCGCGGCAGATCGTGGCAACCGCTCACCTGTCGTCGCAGCCGTGCGTCATCAGCGGCGATCCGGTGCTCTTGCAGCAGGTGCTCGTGAACCTGGTGATCAACGCCATGGACGCGATGGCCCAGATGCCGCGCGCCCGACGTTACGTCACGATCAGCACCGAAGTCCGGGCGGCCGAGGTCGAAGTCTCCGTGAGCGACACTGGAACGGGCTTACCAGCGGACATCGACGGCACGCTGTTCACGCCATTCGTGACGACGAAACCGCACGGCCTTGGGATCGGACTCACGATCTCGCGGACGATCGTCGACGCGCATGGTGGCACCATCGCTGCCCACAACAATCAAGAAGGCGGCGCGACATTCACTGTCACCCTGCGCCGCAGCGACACGCCCAGGATCCTGTAACGCCTTGTTGGAGATCGGTGTTTGTCCAAGCCCCGCGTCCTCATCGCCGAAGACCACCCTGCAGTGGCGAAAGCCGTGTGCCGCGTACTGGCCCTGGACTGCGAAGTCGTGGGCATCGTCGCAGACGGCAGCGCAGTGGTAGAAGTAGCGCAACGACTCCATCCTGACGTGATTGTGGTTGACCTCAACCTGCCCAACGTCAACGGACTGGAGGCCTGTCGTCAGATCACGACGGTGAACCCAGACGCGAAAGTCATCATG
Organism: Acidobacteriota bacterium; assembly: GCA_032155105.1. GTDB lineage: Bacteria > Acidobacteriota > Vicinamibacteria > Vicinamibacterales > UBA2999 > 12-FULL-67-14b. Next base: position 4,527 of record JALDXK010000139.1, on the reverse strand, counting down.
TTCTCGGCCATGAACGATCCACACATCAAAGAACGAGCGTTCGCGGTCGGAGCATCCGCCTTTGTATTCAAAGGGTCGGGCGACGGTGACTTGCTTGCGACCGTCAAGCGCCTGTGTGACGACACAGGCACAAGAGGGTGATTGGGGGCGGCAATCGCGTCGCCCCCCACATCAACATGTCACGGCCGGAAGTAGGCGCGGGCCGCACGCCACGCCTGTCGTCCAATGCGTTTGCCCATCTCGCGCGACTCGAGGTCGCCCTGGCGAAAGTGAATGCCACCGTAGCGCCGCGACAACCCGGCTTCGTCGGCCGCCTCGTCGAACGTCCGCCAGTGGAGCCTGACGTCGGCTGCGGGCGTCGTGCCTGGTTCGATCGTCGAGCTGCCTGCCCTGAACGTGAAACCGGCGTCGAAGTGGTCACTGCCGGTAAAGAGCCGCAGCACGGTGGCGGCGGCGGCGCTGAAGCTGCTGTGTCCCGACGTGTACTCTCCGAAGGGTGGCGTGGGGATGTAACTCTGGAACTGCTCGCCTGGAATCAACCGCGTGCCCTGGAACGGACCGCCCCAGGCTTCGATCGTCTGTCCAGCGAAGAGGAATCGAGCGGCGCTAATCGGCCGCACGTAATCGAACGCGACCTTGCAGTCCCACACGGCGATGCTCGCGTCGAGCAGGGCATTGCCCAGGACGAAGAACATCTTCACGTCGGTGTCGAGATCATGCCGATCACGGCGCGACACACCTTGCGCGAGCAGACTCCAGTGGCCCGGCGGCGTTTCGCTGCCCGGACCGTCTGCCCAGTACTCGGCGATCGCCTTCTCCCGGTCGCCAAGGTTCGCGCTGATGCGGCGGAGGGCCTCGGTCTGACGGACGTACCTCTCGTCTGGGTACAGCGCCGGCAGTCGAGGCCGGAATTGATCAGGTGAGGTGAGCGCGAACGGGGTGACCAGCCCCCAGTGCGGTGTGCTGAACTGCTGCACGACACCGGTTGCGGATCTCAACGGCTGCCAGCGATTGGGATCGACCAGCACGTCAGGGGTGTTGAGCGGTTCGTATCCGGTGTAATCCGAGTACGGCGCGCCGCCATTGATGTCGCCCAGCTGATTCGAGCCGTCGGTGTGACGCACGGCGAGCACGTCCGCGCACGCGGCGTTGCCGACTCCGGCGGGCTGCGACGGATCGGTGGACTCGTTGGCGGGATCCAATTCGAGTTCCTGCATCAGCTCGTCGAACATCGGCTGCTGGGTGGGGAAGAGATCCACCAGCGCGCGGTAGGCCGCGTAGCTGACGGCGATCCTGCGATTCTTCGCGTTGCGCTCGCCGGCGGGACGCCGTGTCGACTGCTGGCCAACCGTCGCGATGGCACGCGCATCGTACGCCGCCCACGCGTCATACATGCACGTATGCGCCACCGCGAGCGCGCGGGCCGTGTGCATCGGCGGAAAACGCACGTTGCGCACTGCCTGCAGCAAGGCTGAGTTCCACTGAAGGATGAGGTTGTCGGCTTGCGGGACCGGATCGTGACGTCGATCTGCCAGAGCTGCGGACGGCCACAGGACGGCCATGCCAAGGATCAATGCGGTGATGGCGAATCCGTGACGGCGTGTGTTGACGCGCATTTCTTACATCCTTTCCGAGTGGAATTTGCCGAGCGTAGAGCGCGCGCTGCAGGCGCCGTGCAGACGCGCGCTCACGCTAGCAAAGGATGTGCCCGACGTGCTCGCGGATGAGCTAATCACCGATTAGCGCAAGACCACCTTGGTGTGGGATCGCGAGACCGTCAAGCCCGCTACAATGCGGCGTTCTGCCGGGAATCGCGGGCTCCAACGTCAACTCACGCATCTAGTTCACCGCTTTCGCGAGAGCGAAGGCACCCATAACGCACGCCCGATGAAGGAGATGGAATGAGGCCACCAGTGTCGCCGTTCAAGTGGATGCTCGCGCTCGTGTTGATTGGCGCGATTGCCGCCTTCGCTACTTCCACGCTCGGTCTCGCCGCTGGTGACAACGAGGTCAATTTCTCGTTGACCGACATGCCAGGGCGGTGGTTCGACACCGGGGTGGATATTGCCGGCACTCGCTCGCTCGCCGTGGCCACACCCGGGGTTCGCGTCAAGTTCTCAGGAAACTCGAACACGGTTCACACGCGATCGAGCCTGATTTTCCCGACCGGTGCGACGAACATGCCGTTCACCACCGATCCGCGGAAGGGTGGCGACTCGGTCACCTTGACGACGCCAGGACTGTATGTCTTCACCTGCAGCATCCATCCGTACATGTTTGGCGCGGTCATCGTCGACAACCCGAAGACGACGGGCCTTGACTTGGGGAATTCTCTGAGCCTGATCAACGGCATCACCGTGCCCAGCAGCAGCGATCTTGCGACACGACTGCTGAGGACCTTCTTCATTGCGACCAATCCCGCCAACTGGCAGAACTACGCGTCCAACGCTCCGTGGCACGTGACGTATCCCAACGTCGATGTGCGTGTCGACATCGGCGTGGTGAACCTGCCGGCGGTGCTGAATGCGCGCTATGGAAATGATGTCGCGCTGGCTCCTCTTCAGTCCCCGCTCACGCCGGCCGTCGGCGAAGTCCTGGTCGCCACGCAGTTCGAAACGACGTCCGGCAAGACGAAGCCCGGCACGGTGTCGGCCATCGGCGGGGCCAGTTGGCAAGTCACGCGAAAGGTCGCGCTGCCGGCGATCAACATGAATAATCCTCACAACATGTGGACCGACAGGAACCAGAACCTCATTTACGTGACGCAGTGGTTCGACCACAAGCTGACCGTCTATAACCGCCTGACGGGCGCGCTGGTCCGCAACGTCTCGGTAGGTGAGGCGCCGTCACACGTGATGACCAGGACCGACACCGATCAGGTCCACGTCGCGAACAACGGCGACACCCGGCCGGATTCAGTGATGGAGCTCGCGCCGCTCGCGAAGGGTGTCGAGCGCCGTGTAGACATCGGAAGAGGCAACCCGCACGCACACTGGATGAGTCACGACGGCCACAAGATGGTGACACCGAACGCGCTGACGGGCGACACGACCCAGTTCGACTTTCCCTCGGACCGCATCGACGCGATCCTGCCGTCCGGCAGTCCGTTCAGCCATCCGCTCGCCACGGGAATGATGCCGGACGCCAGCAAGTACTATGTGGCGAATCTGCTCGACAGCACGATGACGGTGATCGACATGAACACCCGCAGCGTGATCAAGACCATCAATCTGATTGCGGATTACGATCCGATCACGGGCGAGATTAGCGGTCCGGTGGGCGCATTGCCGATTCAAACGCCCGTCTCCCCGAATGGCAGGAGCATGGTGACCGCGAACACGTTGACGGGAACCATCCTCGTGACCAACACCCAAACCGACACGCTGGCGGCGATGCTCGGTTGCGATCCTGGCTGTCACGGCGTGCAGTACGGCGCCAAGCAGGGTGGTGGCTATTACGCGTACGTCTCCAGCAAGTTTTCCAACCGGCTGATCGTCGTCGATCCGGACCCGAATGGGGATGGCGATCCATCCGATGCCGCAGTGGCGGGGAACGTCGGACTCTTCGCGTCCGGCAGCACGGTGCGGGATGCCGTCATCACCGGCAACGCGGGCATGGGCGGCCAGGGCATTCTGCCGATTCCGGTCGTGTACAACGGCTGGGTACAAAACCTGCCGGACTCCTGGAAGAATCTCCTGACTCCGGCTCAACGGAACCCGATTCAGTAAACCACGCGCGTCGAGCGGTACCGCCAGCGTGCTCTCCGGCAGCTGGCGGTGTCCCGCCCTCGCGGGTCGCGCCCGTCCCGAACCGGTTCCTGGTTTGAATTTGTGATGTCTCGGCATAGAGTTGCCAACCGTGGCTTACATCATCGCCCTCGACCAAGGTACGACGAGCTCGCGCGCGATCGTCTTTGATCACGACGCGTCCATCGTCGCGGTTGCGCAACGCGAGTTTCAACAGATCTTCCCCCGTCCAGGATGGGTGGAGCACGACCCCGGCGAGATCTGGGCGACGCAGATTGCAGTGACCACCGAGGTGTTGGGACGCGCGCACCTCCGGCCCCGCGACATCGCCGCCATCGGGATCACCAATCAGCGTGAGACCACGGTCGTGTGGGATCGCGAAACCGGCAAGCCCGTCTACAACGCGATCGTCTGGCAGGACCGCCGCACGGCAGATGTGTGTGACGGGCTGAAGCGCGACGGTCACGAAGCGTTCATCCGGGAACGCACCGGGCTCGTCATCGATGCCTATTTCTCCGGCACCAAGGTCGCGTGGATTCTCGACAACGTCCCCGGCGCGCGCGACCGGGCCGAGGCCGGCAAGCTGGCATTCGGAACGATCGACAGCTGGCTGGTCTGGCAGCTCACAAGCGACTCCACGCACATCACGGATGTGACCAACGCGTCGCGGACCATGCTGTTCAACATCAACACGATGAAGTGGGACCACGATCTACTGAAGCTGTTGCGGATACCCGCCAGCATGTTGCCCGACGTGCGTTCATCGAGCGAGACGTATGGC
>JALDXK010000138.1:0-11980 GCA_032155105.1 Acidobacteriota bacterium | reverse complement strand
CCCGAGCCGGTCCGCGATGCGGGGCGGCTCCCGCCGTTCAGCGTGGAGATCTGAATCGCCTCGAGCGGGGTGAAGCCGGCGTCGACGAACAACTCCACCTGCCGCTGATTCGCGAAGCCGGGAATCACGCCGCCGCCGCCCGTAGGATCCGTGCCGGCGATCAGCAGGCCGCCCGCCCTCGCGAACGCGCGTTCCAGCGCCATCCCTTTCGGAAACAGCGTCGTGTAGATCGACTCCTTGTTTTGCGCCGTGCGCGCGTAGTTCTGATCGAACTGCTCGCGGAGTTGCGGCGTGAGCACCTCGAGCCCCGGCGGCTTCGGGCGCCCTGGCGTGAATGTCTCGAACACCGTCAGCGTAGACGTGAGTGCGACGTTGGCTTTGATCAGCGTCTGCACGAGTGCCTTGAACGGCGCGCCGTGTTCGTCGAGCGCGGCAATGGTCTTTTGTCCCACGCCCTGCCCGGGACACTGGTCGGGCTTCTTGTCGGGCACGAAGTCCGTCGCCGCGAAGAAGCCGTGCTCGAGATTGTCGATGCCGAGGCCCGCCGCTTCCGCGTAGGTCACCGAGCATAGGTGCCCCGTGACCTTGATGCCGCGCCGGTGCGCCTCGTTGATCGCCGCCGCCAGCTCGCCGCGCGTGATCTGCATGTAGGTCTTGAGCGACGTCGCGCCTTCGTCGGTCCAGTACTGCACCTGCCGCCGCGCATCTTCCGGCCCCTTCAGCGTGCGCATCTGGATGAACGTGTTAGGGCCGTTCAGGTACGGCGCGGTCGCATCGATCGCGGGGCCCGGCTTCTGGCCCGCTTCGACCAGCCGCATCATGTTGAGGTCCATGAACCCGTTCACGTTGCCGCCGGTCCTCATCGTCGTCACGCCGCCCGACAGGTAGAGCCGCGAGAAGCTCTCGCCGAGCTGCCCGTACACGCCCGGACCATTCGGGTAATAGAGGTGCTCATGCACCATCACGAGGCCGGGGATCACGCTCTTGCCGGTGAGATCGATCGTGGTCGCGCCGTCGGGGACCGGCGTCGAGGCGGTGCTGCCGATCGCGCTGATGTTGCCGTCGCGGATCACCACCGTTTGATCCTCGCGCGGCGAAGCGCTGGTGCCGTCGATGACGCGCGCATGCGTCAGCGCGACGACGGGCGCATCCACGGACACATATGCCCGGGTGGCGTTCGAGAGTGTGGGCCGCTCCTGCGCGACCAGCGGCACGAATACCACAACGGCCGCGAACGCCGACAGTGCACGAACTCGCATCATGCGCATGAGTGTATCCGGCCACGGGCCGCGCTTGACCGCCCTTGGCGTCAATTTCCATCGGGCGTCAGAAGTGCCCTGGCGGTGAACGCCGATGCCCGGCGCCACCGCGATGTCGCATCCAGTTGGTGCGTATCGCGGTGGTCCGGGCTCGAGGTCGGGGCTACGGCGTGGTGACCGTGACGAGCGTCGGCGTCAGGCCCGCGCTGCCGGAGTAGAACACCGACCCCAGGTACCTGGTGGCCGGCAGGAGTGCGCTGAAGTTGAGCGTGATCGTGCCACTGGCGCCGGTCGTGGCTGACGGCGGCGCTGTCACGATCATGTTGCCCGCATCGACGCTGCCCACGTTCCACGAGAACAGCGTGAAGTTGGCCGTGCCGGTCACACCGAAGCCGTGCACGTACACGGTGTAGGTACCGGCGGCCGGGTTAGAGAGGTCGATGTTTTCAGCGGACGTCGCCCCGCCGCTGCCGGCGATCAGGGTCCCCGCCGGATTGGCGACATAGAGATCGAGGTCGCTGGCGGGTGTCACGTTGGCGTCGAACAGAGAGAACCTCGCGAGCGTCGTTCCAGCCGGAATCGTGATCGGGAACGCCGTTACGCCTGGACCCGTCGGGCTGAAGGCATCCCCGGGATCATCCGCGACCGAACCTGTAGCTTGCGTTGCCGGCACAAGACCGCGCGGCGTGGCCGTGAACGCCCCGGTATAGCCGAAGGCGACGTTGTAGCTGATCGGGTTTCCCGACCCGGACACGAGCGCTGGTGCCGCGAGGGCCACCGGCCGCACGACGATCGGCGAACGAACGCTGTGCGTGCCGTCCGACCACGTGAGCTGGCCACCGGTGTAGGCGTTCACCGTGGCCGTGGTCCTGGCGAACGTGACGGTGAACACCTGCGTGGCCCCTGGCGCGAGCGTGAACGATGACGGCGACACGGTCGTGGTCACGCCTGTGAGGCCTGTAACCGACGCGGTGTAGCTGGCTGACGAGCTGCCGACATTGGTGACCCTGCGCGTTACCGTCTGCACGCCGGCCAGGGCGCCGATCGCGATCGACGCGCCGTTGAGGTCGCTGGGGTCAAGCGAGTAGCCCGCGCCGGAGAGCGCGCCGCACGTCGCCGGCACCACCGCCGTCGTCGTACCGCAGAGGAACGCGAACCAATCGTTGATGTCCGAGTCGTAGACGAGACCGGGGTTTCCCGCGTTCGTAGGCCGCACGTGTCCGGCGCCTTGCCGGAAGATGACGAGTGGATTGGTGTTCGGCCCATCGAGAATGTCAGACGCGCTGGTCATCAACGCCGACTTGATCGCCATCGGCGACCAGTCGGGGTGAATGTCCTTGAGGAGCGCCGCGAGGCCGGCCACGTGGGGCGTCGCCATCGAGGTTCCCTGATAGCTGGCGAAGTTGAGGCCGCCGTTAGAGGGAGGCGCCACCGCCGCGATGATGTCCACACCGGGCGCGATCAGGTCGGGCTTCAGCAGGTCGCCCCCGCCACCCGCGAGGGGACCTCGCGACGAGAACGTCGCGGTAAACGGCGCCGCCGTGGTGCCCGTCACGGCCGCACCGATCCGTGCAGTCGCACCGGCGGTAGCGGCGTAGGCCTTCACGGCCGGGCGATCGAGGTGCGAGAGGTGTACCGAGGGCACCGAATGGAAATCTGCGTTCAGAGTGTTGCTTGCGGTGTTGACCAGCACCATTCCGACGCCGCCGGCCTGCTGCACGGCCAGGCTCTTGTTCACGCGATCGGTGATGCCGCGATCGCACAACACGATCTTTCCAGCCACCTTGACCGGGTCGAGGACAGCCACACCGCCGTTGTCGACGGCCGCGTAGCACAGCGCCACCCTGACGGGATCGGCTCCAGCCACGCCCGCAGCGGTTGAATCGATGAACGCAACGGGACCAACCGCGCTGAGAGCCACCGAGGCGCCGGTGTACGTCGCACCGTTGCCAAGCGTCAGCATGCTGGCCATGAAGCGGTCGTGTGTGCCTGCGGCAACCGTGGCGACCCACGGTGCCGGGTGGTTGACCGTTCCCGTCGTCGGGCCGCTGTTGCCCGCCGCCGCCGCCACGAACACGCCGGCGTCGGCCGCGAACAGGAAGGCCACCTGGGCCGGCTCGACGAAGTTCGTTGTCGTGCCGCTGATCGAGTAGTTGATCACGTCGACGCCGTCGATAACGGCCTGGTCGATGGCCGCCACGAGATCCGACGTGAAGCCGCTGGCCTGCGAGCCATCCTCCAACGACCACAGCGCCTTGTAGGCCGCGATGCGCGCGCGTGGCGCAATGCCGCTCACGCGTCCGAAGACCGCGAGCTGGCCGGGCAGGGTCACGCCGTTGTTGCCGCCGGCCGTGCTGGCCGTGTGCGAGCCGTGGCCATGGAAGTCTCTCGGCGACGCAAACTCCCACGGCCGCGCCGCCTTCAGGCCTGCATCGCCACCCCACGCCTCGTTGAAACGTTGGGCGCCGATCAGCTTCTGGTTGCACTTCGAGGCGGGGAACTGCTCGCCCGGAGTGCACTTGCCATGCCACCCGGGAACCTGTTGGTAACTGCGCTTGCCGCTCTGCGATTCGTTGCCGTTGCTGCCGGTGCGATCCGAGAAGCTCGGGTTCTCGGGCCAGATGCCCGAGTCGATCACGCCGATGATGATGTCTTCGCCGGCGTCGCCGACGCCGCCCGCCTGTTCCCACGCACCGCCTGGCTGGTCGAGGCCAAGAAATCGAGGCGTAGATGCCGTGACGGAGGTCACGACCTCGTCACGCGTCACGCTCGTCACGCCTGCCACGCCGCGCAGCGCGGCCGCCTGATCCTCGGTGAGCTCGGCGGCGAAGCCGTTGAAGGAGAAACGATAGTCGTACAGCTTCCGGCCTCCGCCAATCTGGTTGAGGGCCTGCCCATGCCGGTTGTCGAGATGACCGGCGTAGCGAATCACGTTGTTGTTATTGGGATTGAGTTTCTGGCCGCGCCCTGGCTTCGTCGCGGCAAACCCCGGAATGCCGCCAGTGTACGAGCCGACGGGTAATTCGGCCATCTGCACGACATAGACGTTGTTGCTGGCCTGCGCGCCTCCGCGCTGTAAGGCCACCGGTTCCTGGCTGGATGCGGCGTCCGGCTGGGCCTGATTTCCGCTGGGGGATGCAGTAGCAATTGCAACGAGAGCCACGACGCCGAGGGCTCGAAAGGACTGTCTCATGGACGACTCCTGATTGGGGGCCACACACACTCGTGAGGGCCAGACGGTATCCCTCAAGGGGCCATCACGTCAACGTGTGGGATGAGTGACTGAGGCTGCTCGCGCCGCATCCTTCGTGCGGTGCGGGCCGATCAATTAGGCGACGCACGTGCCGTGGTGTTGATTCTTCGCGGATCATCGGAAGGCGGGTGGCATGAATCACGCGATTGGATCTGAGCGATCGGACCGATCGTGGCTTCAGCCCGTGAATCTCCCAGCAAAGGCTCAGCTGCATCTACGAAGTTTGGTAGTAGCATCCGGTGCCCGTAAGCCGGAAACCTCGTTACTGCAGCATTAGTTCCCCGAATGCCAGGAGGCTCCTCAATGCGACACACATTTGGATTGGCGCTCCTCGCAGCGCTTTCGATCGGCGTTATCGGACAGGCGCAACAACAGCGTCCTCGCGACGACGGTTACGTCAACACGTACCGGCCGAAATCACTGCCCACGAGCGTCGACGACAACGTCAAGGACGATCCCGCGGGACGGCGCGAGGCGATGAAGGAACAATTCGGCGGCGAATTCACGCCCGAGTTCATGGAGTCGCTGCTGCAGGCCGCCAACGAACAGGCGGCGCAGTACGGCCCGGCCGGTCGCGGCGGCATCAAAGCCCCGGCGGGCGGCGCGTGGACCAATGTCGGTCCGTACCGATCGAACTGGATTCAAAACGGCCTGCGCGTCAACGAATCCGACACCGGGCGCGTCCGGAATTTCCTCATCCACCCCACCAACCCCGACATCGTCTACGTGCTGAAGTCGAGCGGCGGTTTGTGGAAGACCACCAACTTCTCGCATCCGCGTCCGAACTGGCGGCCGATGAGCGACAACGTGTTGAGCACGTCGGGTGGCAGCGTCGCGTTCGGCCGCTCGCCGGAGACGTTGTATCTCGCCACCGGTGATCCGTTCGATCCGGGTGTTGGAGGATTCGTGTACAAGTCCACCGACGGTGGCGAGTCGTGGTCGACCGGCATCAAGCTGGCCGACGCCACGGTCTGCGCCGACGTCAAGGTCGACACCAGCGGTCCCACCGACATTGTCCTGGTCGGCACCAATCGCGGGCTGTTTCGTTCCGGCGATGCCGGGTCTTCGTACACGCCGGTGCTCCCGAACGCCTTCATGGTGTGGAGCCTCGAGAAGAGCAGCACTGGCTGGCTAGCGGCGCTGGCGCAAGGCAATCGGTACCAAGCCCCTCTGCTGGCGAGATCGACCAATCTCGGACTTGCCTGGGGCCTCGTGGCCACGGCGAGCAACGTCTACACTGGCGCCGGCCGCATCACGCTCGCCGTTGCTTCACCGGGTGACGCCACGGTCTATGCCTTCGCATCGACGACCAACGGCAATGCCCAGAAGGATCTGTATCGATCCTCGGACGGCGGCTCGACGTTCACGGCGATCGGTCTTCCCGGCAAGACGCCGGTGAATCCGAACGATGACCAGCCCGACATGGACATCATGCTGGGCCAGGCCTTCTACAACCACATGGTGCTCGTCGATCCCGCGGACGCGTCGCGCAACACCGTCTACATTGGCGGTCAGCTGAGCTCGGCGAAGTCAACGGATGGCGGTGCGACGTGGCGCTTGATTTCGAATTGGCTCGCGCAGTACGGCTTGCCGTACGTGCACGCCGATCATCACGCCGCGGCCATCGCCACCATCAAGGGCAAACCGATCCTCCTGTTTGGCGGCGACGGCGGCTTGTACACCAGTGACGATGGCGGTGCGACGTTCAGCAGCCAGAAGAACGACGGCATGTCGTCGTACTTGATCTACGCGCTGACCGGCAATCCGAAGCACAGTGACGATGTGTTGATCGGATTGCAGGACAACGGCACGCGCTGGCGCACCGGCAAGAGCGGCACCTACAACCAGGTGTTCGGCGGCGACGGCTTCGGCGTGGGCTGGAGCCAGGCGCAGGATCGGATCAGCATCGCCACGGTGTACTACTCGTTCATCATCCGAAACCGGCGCAACCCGCCGAACACGCAGAACAAGTGGGAAATCGGCTGGGACGGCATCGCCGAGTTCAGCGACCCGGCGACGTCGTATTTCCATACCGCGATTGCGACCCCGGCGGCTAGCGCCGATCCGGAAGGTCTCACGTTCTTCACCCGGACGCGGACCAAGCTCTATCGCACCACCGATGGCGCGGACAACTGGACCAGCGTGTTGAACACCGCGCCGATCCTGCTGCGCGCCGGCTTGCAGCCGATTGGCACGAGCCCGGACGACCTGATTCATTTCGGCGTCCTGGGCAACGGTGGCAACGCCTGGTTCACGGCCGATGGCGGGGCGACGTGGAGCAACAAGTTGCTGACGGCGCTCGTGCCTGGATGGCCCGGCTTCAACGCCACGCTCGCCTATGCCGACAACCAGACGATGTATGTCGGCAACGAGAGTGCCGCGAGCGCCCCGCTGCGCGTCATCAAGTCGACCGACGGCGGGAACACGTGGGCGGCGGCGAGTGCCGGCCTGCCGGACGTGCCGACCACCAAGCTGCTCGTCAGCCCGCGCGACCCGTCGGGCCGGACGGTGTATGTCGGCACGTGGATCGGCGTCTATGAAACGACCGACGGCGGTGCGTCGTGGCACCTGTACGGCTCGGGCCTGCCGATGGTGAACGTCAGCGATCTCTACATGCCGCCGGATGGCAGCTACCTCCGCGTTTCGACCTACGGTCGCGGGGTGTGGGAGATCAAGTTCTGAGAGACTGAAAGGTGCCTCGTGCCTCGTGCCTGGTGCCAATGGTTGGTGCCGGGTGCGAGGTGCGAAGTGCGGGTGCCGGGTATTGGCGCCCGACCAGTCGGACAGTATGAGATTGGATTTCGTCGCCAGCCATCGATCCTCGACGTCGCCACCGCTCGCGCGCACGCGGAAGATATCCGAATTACCATGTCGATTGCTGCGCAACGCGAGTTGCCCGCCGTCCGGCGACCATACCGCGCTCGCCTCGTTGGTGGGGTGGTTGGTGATGCGCGTCGCCAGTCGCCGCTCGAGACTTAGCGTCCACACATCGCCAAGGGTCTGCACATCGTCAACCCGGCTGAACGCCAGCGTGCGCCCATCAGGGGAGAGTTCGAAATCGAGATACTCGGCGAGTGATGCGACGGTGCCCATGGCCGTGCCGTTGCGCGAGAACCATCGCAACTCTCCCGAGAGCTGTGGACGATGACCGAAGACCAGGCTGTTGGATTGCGAGGCCGCAAACGAGGCGTACCCGGTCGCCGTAAACCCGACGTCGTTCGCGATGGTCACCGCGTTGTCGTCGACGCGGTACGAGCGCGAATCAAAGGACGCCGCCAACAGGCTCGAGCCGCGTATGGACAGCAGCGCGCCGGCGGCGGCCTGCGTGCTGTGGTGCAATCCTGGAGCCAGCAAGCGGCTCTCCCCGCCGTCGAGCGACCCCATCCTGATGCCCCAGTGTTTCTGATCCGTACTGCGTACCGTATAGGTGAACAGCCGGCTGTCGGCCAGAAACACTGGGAACCGGTGAGAGTTCTCATCTCGTGTCACGTCGAAGCTGGTGAGCGGCGTCGCCGGACCGCCGGCCGCGGCGATGCGGTAGATGACGTCGTTTGGCGTCGGCGTGAAGATGATCGTGCCGTCGGAATGCCAGGCGCCGCCCCGCGAGTCCAATGTCGCATCGGTCAGACTGGAGATCGGACCACCGGCAACGCCGACCGTCTTCAACTTTCCCTGAGCGAAGAAGCCGAGCGATCGGCTGTCCGGTGACCAGAAGGGGTAGAACGCTTCAGCGGTGCCTGCCAGCATCTCCGGCACGAGGGTGTCGAGCGCGCGGACCCAGATGTGCGGCCTGATCCCGGGAACTTCGGCGATGAAGGCTACGAGCTTGCCATCGGTGACAGGGCGACCTGCGGCGCGACAATCGACGAGGCGGTAGGTGGAGTGAATCGGCCGCCGGGTGGAGGCAGAATCGAGAGGCGCATTACGGTGGCCGCCGGTGTTGAGGGTGCACGCAGCGCTGGCCACGCCGCGGCCGCCAGCGCCACCACCACGACGGCACCGATTGCCGCGGGTCTCAGCCACGCGAAGCGATCGGTCTTCCCCGGTACCGACTCGCGACTGAAACCGCTGCTGGTGATCCACTTGCACTCGCGCGCGATGTCTGCGGCCGACTGCCACCGCTCATCCGGATCCTTCGCCAGACATGTCGTCACGACGTGATCAAGGGCACCCGGCGCGAGCGGCTGCAGCGAAGTCATCGGTGCCGGTTCGTCTTTCAGGATCGCGCCAATCACGCTCGCCGGTGAGTCGCCCTTGAACGCGCGCTGCCCGGTGACCATCTCGTAGATCACCGCGCCGAGCGAGAAGATGTCGCTGCGCCTTGCTCGAGAAACGTCTGCGTCCGCAACAGATCGAACCACAGCGCGGTCGGCAACTCCTGGTGGAGCCACGTGGTCTTGCCCGTCCCGCGGGGCTCGAACAAGAAGAACGAGCGCTCGGGGCCACTGAGCTGGTGTGTAAACATCGCCAGCAGTTATACAGTCAAAATGCTGGCGATATTGACAGGTGATGCTGGGAGCCGACGAGACAGCTTCGTCATCGCTGCCGCAATTTCTCCTGCGCCCGGGCGCCGCGCAGGATGTTCTCGATCGAGTAGTTGCCCTCGTGACACGCGTATTCGTAGATGCGGTATTCGGGGTCCAGGGTGAGCGGAAACGACACTGTCCACGGCCGCGTGTAGATGTCGAGGTCTTCGATCGTCGCCGAATAGAGGATCTCATCCCTCGAGATGCGCCGTAGGCGTTCGACGACGTGGAGCTTGTCGGTGTGGGGGATGCCCTTGATGCGGCCGCCCGCGGCGCTCGTCGCAATCCAGCCCTTGTTGTTGTAGTTGGTGGTGTCGATCACGAGCGTGTCGCCGTCCCAACGGCCGACGCTATCGCCCACCCACGACTGCACGCGCGGGTGCGGATGCGGGCGGTTGTCGAGCGGGATGATGCGCGCTTCGTGAATCATCTCGTAGACGATGGTCACGAACCCGGCGGTCTGGATGATCTCGTAGGCGTTGTTGTAGCCGGCCGGGAACATGCCGCCGGGAACGCCGCGCGTGATGCAGCGGTCCCAGATGCTCATGAACTCGTAGCTGTCGCCGCTGCGCTTGGCGTAGTCGTCTCGACGTGCCTCAGCCGACGGCCGCACCGGCACGCGCCCATCCGGCGGATCGACCACCAGCGACGTCTGCCGCGTCGACAGCACCTTTGTCCCATCGTCGTACCAGAAACGGTTGTAGCTGCCGGATTCGAGCGGGCCGAACTTGTCCGACGCAGCCCGGGCCTGCGCGACGCGCGCTTCCATGGCCGCGGCTTCCTCTTCGGTGAGGAACGCCTTGTCTTTCAGCGCTGCCGGACGTTCGAGCGGCGTGATGGTGGCGTTGGTCCACACGCCCTGCAGATCCGGCTGCCCGTCCGGCGTGCGGGTGGGCGTCCATCCAGGCTTCTGCGGTGGCGTCTGCGCTCCGGCGAACGCCGCCAGGAGCAGCACGCACAGCAACACGTGAGTCGAGAGGCGAGGCGTCATGCCGTTTGACGCAGACTACACCTTTCTCCCGAATTGGAACCAGCGCGGGAAGAAGTCACAATTGTTGCCCCGACGTTACCCGCGACTGCTAGAAAAGAAGGGGAGACACCCTTGGTCACCAGGAAAATACCGCGATCTCGAAAGCCCGCATCACCAGCCCAACCGCAAGAGGTGGGCGAGCCAGTTGAGCGTTCTGCCACGCCCCGCGACCGGGCGTCGGCTGCAAAGCGGCCACGCACGGTGAATGCGGACACCAAGCCGGCGGTTACCCGGCGGAGGCGTCCCGCCGGAGCCGTTCCGTCGACGGGTAGCGAGGTCCAGCCCCACGTCGTGCTCACCGATGATGACATCCGCGTGCGAGCGTATTTCCTGTCGCTCGAACACGGTGGGAAGAACATGAGCGCCGCGGACTTCTGGTTGCTGGCTGAACGAGAACTGCGGAACGGGAGCCGGTCCGAAGGCTGATCGTCGGGCTCTTGCGTTGCGTTGTTACGCCAGGTTCTCCAGGTCGGCCAGCGCCGACCAGGAGATAGTCCGCCCGCCACGCCCGTAGTGGACCCTCGGCACCGGCTGGAAATCCATCGTTCGCCTACGCAGGCTAATCTAGATCGGGATGACAATCGATCACGCCGGCCACATGGTCCGCCGCTTTGATGCCGGCCAGATGCCGGTCACGCGCCGCGACAGGTTGGCATGACCCTCATCGAATGCCTGTCTGCTGTCAGCGCCAGCCACGTGCAGAAACGCGGTGCAGGCTACGTTGACAGAGTGCGCGACATGCTTGGCGGCATCTCCGGTGTCTCGGCCGAAGTGCGGGGTTCGGAGGACTACGAGGTCAGCCTGAGGCGCGGTGACGAGGCACTGCTGGTGTCGTGCACGTGTCCGTACTTTTTCGACCGTGCCGAGGTCTGCAAACATATCTGGGCGGTCGCCCTCGTGGCGACGCCCAGAGGCTGGCTGAGCGACCTGCCCCATCACCTTGGTGTCGTCGTGGATGTGGACGGCGCGTTCGATGACGCGTTCGACGAGCTCCCCTCCATTCCCGCGCCACGTGCATTCACTCCGGCCCGTCCGGCACCACATCGTCCGGCGCCATGGGAAACCGTGCTCGCCAGCGTCATGCCCGTTCCGCACGTGCCTGCCGTCGGCATCCTGCCTGGTGCCGAGCTGCTCTATGTGATCGTCGCGCCGATTCAGGCCACGCTCTTGCAGTTACCGCTGCATCTCGAGCGGCGCGAGCGAAAGCGTGACGGTACGTGGGGGAAACCACAACCGACTCGCTTGACCGCGGAAATGATCGACGCACTCCCCGATCCCGAGGATCGGTGGGCACTGTCGCTCTTGCATGCCCACTCGCCGTACGGGGCCATGGCCTGGGCGCCCGCGTATCCCACCACACTGCCGATCGGCGATAGCTCCCTGAAACGCCCGCTGGTCGAACTGATCCTGCCGAGGCTGTGTGCGACGGGCCGCGTGCGATTGCGGCAGGCG
This sequence comes from Acidobacteriota bacterium, assembly GCA_032155105.1. Taxonomy (GTDB): domain Bacteria; phylum Acidobacteriota; class Vicinamibacteria; order Vicinamibacterales; family UBA2999; genus 12-FULL-67-14b. Next base: position 460 of record JALDXK010000138.1, on the reverse strand, counting down.
CCGGTGAACATGCTGCCATTAACGCGGTCGGACGTTGATGTGCCTCTTACCTGGGATGATGGGCCGCCGTGGCGCTTCCGATTGTCGGTGACGGGCCGTCGCGAAACGGACTATCGGGTGGAGGGTGTGCTGGTCCGCGACGACCAGCGACTGCCGCTCGCGCGATGCGCGTTGTTGATGGACGGGTTAGTCGTGGTCGACGGCGTCGCCGCTCGTTGTGAGATGGCCGGCGGCGCCAGATGGATCGCCCAACTCCGGAGCCGCGACGAGGTGACGATTCCCGGCGGCGTGCATCGCGGGTTGCGAGAGGCCATCGTTCGATCCGGCGTCCAGGATGTCGACCTGCCTGACGATCTCGCCTGGGAACGCCGCACTGTCGTCCCGCGGCCGCGACTCATCGTCGGTCCACCGGGCCGCTACAACGGTGCCTGTCCCCTGGTATTGGAGTTCGAGTACGAGG
>JALDXK010000137.1:0-12036 GCA_032155105.1 Acidobacteriota bacterium | reverse complement strand
GTCCCGCCCCTACGAACCGCTGCGGTGATCGCCGCAAGATCGATCGCGATCGCGATCAGCATGAACGTGAGCGGTAATAGCAGGTAATTGGTCGTGATGCCGGACTCGATCACGCCGAACCACAACACCCAGCCGATCCACAGCAGATGCGCCGCGCGTTCGGCAGGCCGCCACTCTCCGCCGGCGCCGCACGGCCGCGCGATCAGTCCCGCCAACGCGAGGACGAGCGTCGTCGGCGTGGTGCGGGCGATGTGCCAGAACATGTCGAGCGGATAGCGCGACCCGTCGCGGAACACCGAGAGTACCAGCTCGCTTGAGAGCGGCGCGCTGTTCGACGCGCGGGCGATCGAAAACGCGACGATCATCGCCGCGACAGAGAGCGCGCCGACCATCCACCCCCAGGCGCGCCGCGGCGTGAGCACCACCGCAATGATCAAGGCCGCGAGCGCGATGCCGAACTGCCGATCGCCCGGCCGCTCGAAGAGGTTCACCACCTGCCAGAGAAAGAACCGCCGCACCATCGTCTCGCCGCTAGACGGTTCGAGCGCGTGCAGGGCGAAGAGGATCAGCTGCCCGCCGACGAGACCCGCGCCGATCGCCGCGGTGGCGAGCAGCCAACGGCGCCGTTCACCGCGAGCGAAGACCAGGCAGACGAGAGGTGGGACCACGAGCGTGAAGGCCAACTCGTGGAGCAACCTGGCCAGCATCGCGAGACCGGCCAGCAGCAGGATGCTGCCGTTGAGGCACAACAGCACCGCCAGATACACGGTCATGAACGGCGCGTAGAAGCGCGCGGTCGTGGCGGTGGCCCAGAACGGCATCGACGTGGCCACCAGCAGCGCCGCCAGCAGCGCCGCGGTCTCGTTGACGTAGCGGCGCACCAGCGCGAAGGCAAGCACCACCGACAAGGCGGCGCACGCGAGCGAGATGATCCGGCCGTTGATGATTGTGCTGGCGTACGAGTATGCGAGTCCGCGATCGTAGAGAAGACCTGAGGGAAGCAGCGGCAGACCGTGTGCCTGGATGCCGCGAACGGCAAACTCCGTGAACTCTTCATCCACGGAGTAGCCCGGTCGGAAAATTTGGAACGCGCCCGCAAGTACGACGACCGCCGCGAGGACTGCGGCGGACCTCACGCGATGGTGATGCTCTTGTTCAGGTAGACGTCCTGGATCGCGTTCAACAATCCGACGCCTTCCCTCATCGGCCGCTGGAAGGCCTTGCGGCCCGAGATCAGGCCCATGCCGCCGGCGCGCTTGTTGATCACCGACGTCTTCACCGCGTCCTTCAGGTCGCTTTCACCTGCCGAGGCGCCGCCAGAGTTGATCAGGCCGGCGCGGCCCATGTAGCAGTTGGCGAGTTGGTAGCGCGTGAGATCGATCGGGTTGTCGCTGGACAGATCCGAGTACACCTTCTTGTGCGTCTTGCCGAAGTTGATCGCATTGTAGCCGCCGTTGGTCTCCGGCAGCTTCTGCTTGATGATGTCGGCACCGATCGTCACGCCGAGGTGATTCGCCTGGCCGGTGAGGTCGGCGGCCAGGTGGTAGTCGACGTCCTTGGTCTTGAACGCCGAGTTGCGCAGGTAGCACCACAGCACGGTGAACATCCCGAGTTCGTGCGCCTGCCGGAACCACTCGGTGACTTCCTGGATCTGCCGCTTCGACTCTTCGGATCCGAAGTAGATCGTCGCGCCGACGCCGGCCGCGCCCATGTCGAACGCCTGCCTGGCGCTCGCGAAACGGATCTGGTCGTAGCTGTTCGGATACGAGATGAACTCGTTGTGGTTGAGCTTCACGATGAACGGGATCTTGTGGGCGTACCTGCGCGCGCACATCCCGAGCACGCCGAGCGTCGAGGCCACCGCGTTGCAGCCGCCTTCGATGCCGAGCTTGACGATGTTCTCGGGATCGAAATACGCGGGGTTGGGGGCGAACGAGGCGCCGGCCGAATGTTCGATGCCCTGATCGACCGGCAGGATCGACACGTACCCGGTGCCGGCAAGCCGGCCGTGATCGAACACCGACTGGAGTTTGGTCAGGACCGATACCGGCCGGTCGGAGGCGGCGTGAATCCGCTCGACGAAGTCGGGCCCGGGCAGGTGCAGCGATTCCTTGGGAATCTTGCACGTGTGCTGCAGCAGCGGCGCTGCGTCGGCTCCGAGGATCTCCTCAACGCTGGTGATGACGGTGGGCATAACGCGTTACTTTACCACCGGGAAAGACAGCTGCTCCACCACCGCGGCCTTCACGGCCGTGGCCACCATCTCCTCGATCGGCAGGGTTTTCTCAGCATCATCGACGGTTGCACGGCGGGCGTGGGTTTCGGGGTGCCGGGGGGTGAAGAGGGTGCAGGAATCCTGGTCGGGAATAATCGAAATCTCGAACGTGCCGAGCCGCTGCGCCTGCGCGATGATCTCCTCCTTGTCCATGCTCACGAGGGGCCGCAGGATGGTCATGTGCGACGCGCGATCGATCACCGTCATGTTGTCGAGCGTCTGTGACGCGACCTGCCCGATCACGTCGCCGGTGACCAGCGCCCGGGCCCGCACGTCGCGCGAGATGCGCTGTGCGATGCGCAGCATCATGCGGCGATAGACGATCACCCGCAGATCGCCGGGCACGCTGAGCGTGATCTGTCGCTGCAGCTCGCCGAACGGCACCAGGTAGAGCCGCGATTGCAGCTGGTACCGCGTCAGCACCCCGGCCAGGCTGCGCGCCTTCTCCTGCGACACCGCAGAGAGGAACGGCGCGCTGTGGAAGTGCACGAACGTGACGTGCAAACCGCGTGTCATCATCCGAAACGCCGCGACCGGCGAATCGATGCCGCCGGAGAGCAGCGCCACCACGCGGCCGGCGGTGCCGGTGGGCAGTCCGCCGAGTCCGGCTTCGCGTCCGATGTAGCAATACGCCACGCCCGGCGCGATCTCCACCCCGATGACGAGGTCGGCGTGCTCCAGATCCACCTTCCAACCGCGCGCGTGCCACACCTTCGAGCCGAGATCGCGCGCCAGTTCCGGTGACGGCGTGGTGAACTTCGGATCGGCGCGGCGCACGTGCACGCGGAAAGTGGTGGCGGACTCTTTCGGCGGCAGCTGCGCGACGATCGCCTCGGCCATGGCGTCGAAGTCGCGAGGCACGTGCACCGCCGCGGCATAGTTGGCGATGCCGAACACCCGCGACAACCGGTCCTTGATCTCGCCCATGGTCCAGTCCTGACCGAGGACGATCTCGATGCGGCCTGCGGGCGTGCGGACCTCCTTGACGTGGAGGCCGGCCAGCGCGGCGTGGAGGTTTCGGACCAGCCGGTGGACGAACCACGACCGGTTCTTGCCCTTGAGCGCCACCTCGGAGTAGTGGACGAGGATGGAGGTCATCCGGAGGGGTAGAATACTGTCAATGACATTATCCCCAGTCTTTCGATCGGCCGAAGCAGTCGACACGCTTCGCGCGGCGGGGGTGTGGGATCGCCTGCGCCCGGCCGCCCTCGGCCAGGCCACGGCCATCGCCACGGTGAAGGGCGATTTGCCGCGCGTGCTCGATCAGCGGTTCATCGACGCCTCCAGGCTCGGCGAAGAGCGTGTCGACGGCGACATGCGCTTCTACCAGGAATTCTTCTTCCTGATCTTGTTTCGATCGATCCTCGAGTCGATCACGTTCTCCGAAGAACAGCTGACCCTGTGCGCCGAGCTGAATTTCTGCATCAAGGGCACGATCACCGCCGCCGACAACCTCTTCGACGATCAGAGCAAGTCGCTGCTGCCGCTGACCACCGGGGAAGGCGAGCGGTTTCGGTCGATCCTGCAGCTGATGGCGTTCGAGCGGCTGACCACGCTGGTGTTGCAGCGCGGCGTCGCCAACGGTGCGATTACGCCGGAGGCAGTTGAACAGTTTCAGAAGGCGCGGATGTCGAAGATGGCCGCCATCGGCTCGCTCGAAGGCAGCGAGGAAGGCGGCGTGTCGTCGGTGATGGAACCGGTGGCGATGATCGACGAGGTCCACCGCGTGCGCGGCGGCGCGCTGTTCGAGCTGGGCTTCATCGCGCCGGGGCTGCTCGACTCCAAGGTCGATCCGCGGGTGATCGCCCGCGCCCAGGCGGCCATCTCACGTCTTGGCACCGCGTTCCAGATCGTCGACGACCTCACCGACTTCGAGTTCGACCTCGGGCGCGGCACGCACAATATCCTCGTCGCGCAGATCACGCACGCCGGCACGGCCGACGAACGCGCGCGGCTCGACGAGCTGCGCACGACCCGCGCCTTCACCGGCGACGTGGTCGCCGAAGACTTCGCCCACTCGGGCCGGCTCGTGGTGGAGCTCGGCGAACGCGAAGCCAGGGAATCGCTGCTCGAGCTGCAGCGCATCGGCTTCTGGTTCCCGCCGTCGCTCAGCGAGTTGCTGGTGAAAGCGATCGTCGGCCTCGAGGGCATCGAGCGGATGAAAGCGCTCTAGGGGCTCACCAGGGCGTTTCTGTCGTCCCGGCCCTATGGTTCGCGGCGCGGGCCATCGTGAAGAGCAGGTCCGACAGCCGATTCACATAGACGATGACGTGAGTCTCGACCGAGCCTTCTTCCAACAGGAGAATCGATCGCTCGGCTCTCCTGCAAACCGTCCGCGCCAGATGTAATGCGGCACCGGCCGGACAACCGTCCGACAAGATGAAGTGCCTCAGCGGCGGAATCTCGGTATCGAGCTGATCGATCCACTCTTCCAGCCGCGCGATGCTGCGCTCGTCGATCACGATCTTCTCGACCCTTTTGGCAATCTTGTGTGACGGATCGGCCAGCCGCGCGCCCAGCGCGAACAGGTCGCGCTGGATGGTGATGCACATCTCGTCGAGATCCTTCGGCAACACGGCGGCCCGAACGACGCCGAGACACGCCTGCACCTCGTCGACGTCCCCGTACGCGGCCACGCGCAGGTCAGTCTTCTTGACGCGCGTGCCGTCGAAGAGGCTCGTATCGCCCGAGTCGCCGGTCTTCGTGTAGATCTTCACTGGTAGGATTATAGGCACGTTGGCACGACGCCCCTACCCGGTTCCATCACCGGCGTTACGACAGCGCTTTCGCCGCAACCTGCGTGCGTGGTATCGCCGCAACGGCCGCGACCTGCCGTGGCGCACCACCGACGACCCGTACCACATCCTCGTCTCCGAGATCATGCTCCAACAGACGCAGGTCGATCGCGTGCTGCCGAAGTATTACGAATGGCTGGCCAAGTACCCGTCCCTGCTGGTGCTCGCCGAAGCACCGACGGACGACGTGACGCGGACGTGGCGGCCGCTGGGTTACAACATCCGGCCGCGCCGGCTGCAGTCGATCGCGCAGCAGGCGGTGGAGAAACACGACGGCAAGCTGCCGAGCGATCGCGAGACGCTGTTGTCGTTCAAGGGCATCGGCGCGTATACCGTCGGCGCGATCCGCAGCTTCGCCTTCCGCGAGCGCGAGCCGATCCTCGATACCAACGTCGCGCGGGTGCTGTATCGCATCTTCATCGGCAAGGGCGATCCGAAGAGCCACGCAATGAAGAAGCGGCTGTGGGCGCTGTCGGCGGCGGTGCTGCCGTTCAAGAACGTGTTCGACTTCAACCAGGCGCTGATGGACTTCGGCGCCACGCACTGCAGCGCGCGCAACCCGAAGTGCGGCGCGTGCTCGATGAGCGGATTCTGCCGATCGGTCACGAAAGCAACGTGATCACGTCGCGGTCCGCTTCGGGAAACGGCAGCTGTGCCAGCTCGCTCTTTGCCACCCACCGCATCCCCTGCCCCAGCATCGGCTTCGGCTCGCCACTCAGGCCGCAGCGATAGAAGAACAGCTGCACCGTTTTCTCGGGATAGGTGTGGTTTACGGTGTGCGTCAGTTCGCCGACGTCCACCACGCAGTCCAGCTCCTCGAACACCTCGCGGCGAAGGGCCTCGACGTGCGTCTCGTGCGCGTCGACCTTGCCGCCGGGAAACTCCCAATGTCCGGCGAGGTGCGTGCCGTCGGGCCTCAGCGTGACGAGGAAACGGCCATTACGCTCGATGATGGCGGCCACCACCACGATCGGGATCATTTCGGAGCCGATGCGCCGGCGGGCACGGGCTGCACCCACGCCAGCTTGCCGTTGGATTCGATCACCTTCGCGCGAACGTAGCCTTCGTCGCCCTTGAAGGTGTACGTGGCCGGACTCGTGAGGCTCTCGCTCAACACGCGTCCCTGACGGCCGATGAACTGGATGCGGTACTTGCTCGATCGTTCCTCGCGCACCGTCAGCGTCATCGCCGATTTCGACACGGCGATCGACTGCAGCTCGACACCGGTCGATGCGTAGAACTCGCCGCGCTCGAGGGCTTCGACGATCGCGCGCGGCTCGAGACGCGGGGCCCGCACGTACACCCATCCCGTACCCGGACGAGCCGCCGCCTTGTCTTCCGGCCGCTTGAACGTATGCGCATCGTCCACCGCGATGCCATAGAGCAGCTTGCCGCTCGACAGGATGCGATCCCACACCTCTTCGAGGCCCGGCACGCCTCCGCCGCCGAGGTTGTTCACCGTCGGGTGGCCGTTGAAGACTTCGAACAATCGGGTCCGCTGCACCTGACCGAGTTCATCGGCGGTGATCGCCCACCCGAAGTTGGGATGGTTGATGCTCGGCACACCTCGCGCGGCCCTGATCGCGTCAACCATGTTCTGCACCATGGCGACTACCGACGTGCCGCCGGGCGGCTTGATGAAGCTGTCGGGCGCAAGACCATTGACGTGAATCGGCTTCTCGCCGAATCGATCCGTCACTTCCTCGCCCCTGACGATCAGGAACTTGCCTTCAGCACCGTGCAGCGCGTTCAGGCCGTCAACGCTGGTCAGGTAATTGTGATCGGTAATGGTGACGAAGTTGTAGCCGTGCTCGCGATACCACCGCACCACATCGTCCGGCGTCGAGTCGCCGTCGCTGTTGAGCGTATGGCTGTGGAGATTCCCTTTGAACCAGGTGCCTGAGACTTCCTGCGTCGATCGCGCCCCGATTGTCGCAAATCCAGCAAGCAGTATCGCCGCGGCAAACATCAGGACTCGAGCCAACAAGATCTGTGCTTTCTGTGGCTCTGGTCTTTCGGGTGGGACTGAAGTCCCGCCCCTACGTACAGTCCTTTGCGGCCCTAATGCCACTTGATCTCTGCCTCGATGCGCGCATCATTCCACACCACTGTCACTTGCGTGCCCGCATCCAGGTAATCGCGATGGACGTAACCGAGGCCGACGACCTTGTTCACCAACGGCGAAAACGCCGCGCTCGTCACGCGGCCGATGTCTTTCCGTCCGGAAAAAATCCGGGCGTCCTTCAGCGGCACCACCGACGCCGCATCGTCGGCGTGCCATTTCACGAGGCGCTTCGCGACCCGGCCGCCGCCGCGGTGCGTCACGCGAACGATGATCTCCTGGCCGACGTAGCAGCCCTTCGTAAACGAGATGGCGCGATCCTCGATGCCGGCCTCGAGCGGAATCGTGTCCTCGTCCATGTCGGCAAGAAACCTCGGGACGCCGCGTTCGATGCGAATCACGTCGAAGGTGTCGAGATCGATCTCCGGCAATGACTTGCAGTGGGCGGGAAGCACTTCGCCAATGATGTCGGTGAGGTGTTCGTTGATGATGGTCCACACCAGCAGGCGACCGCTCTCGTCGCTGACCTGCACGTCCTCCGAGAAGATCAACCCGTCAAGCCGCTCGCGCAGGCTCGACGCCAGCGTGGCCGGCACGTCGAGCAGCATCCGGCCTTCGCGCGACACCACGTTCATGTCGGCGATCATCCGGCCCTGCGGCGTCAGGTACGCGGCATAGCGGCTCTCGCCTTCCCTGAGGGCTTCTACGTCATTGGTCACGAGGCCCTGCAGCCAGCTCGCGCGATCCGCGCCCGATACGGCCAGTACGCGCCGATCGGTGCGCCGGACCACGCCGCCGTGGGCGTGCACTGCCTTGTAGCCGTCGAGATTGAACATGACTTAAGCTGGCTGTGTGATCCAGTGTATTAGGCTCGCAGCGATTCCCGTAGCCTCTATGTTTTCTGTGCCTTCTGTGGCCCTGGCTCTCTCTACGCCTTGTATGGCCGTTACCGCGGCTGTCCTCCTGGCCGTCAGTTCAGCCATGGCGCAAACGCCGGCGACGGCGAAGCCCGCCGAAGGCAACACCCAGTTTCTCGTGTTTCTGCGCTCGCAACCGATCGGGCGCGAAGAAGTCATGGTGCTGCGGCTACAGGATGGGTATGTCGTGCGCGGCACGAGCCGGCTCGGCCCGCCGATCGACATCACCTCGCGGGTCGCCGAGGTGAGTTACGACCTGCAGTGGGGCCCGAAGTCGCTGCACATCGACGGCGTGGTGCGCGGGCAGGACGTGTCGCTGAAGACGACCTTCACCGGCGGCCGCGCCCAGAACGTAATCGCGATCCAGGGCAAGTCCCAGCCAAAAGACGATCCGGTGTCGCCAGACGCGGTGGTGCTGCCCAACGCGTTCCTCGGCTCGTATGCGGCGCTCGCACGCCGCTTGCAGGGCCAGGGCGTCGGCGCCAAGCTGCCTGCGTACATCGCGCCGCAAGGCGAGATCACCATCTCGATCACCGCCTCGGCGTCCGAGCGCATCGAAACGCCAAGAGGCGTCGTCAACGTGACGCGCTACGGGCTGATCTTCGCCAACCCGCCGCCGGCCGGCAATTTGATCGTCAACCTGTGGGCCGATCAGAACGGCGACCTGGTTCGCTTGAGCATTCCGGCGCAGGCGCTCGAACTGGCGCGCGAAGACATCGCCTCCGCGGCGTCGCGCACCGCGGCGTTCTCGCTGCCCGGCGACGAGCCGGTGACGATTCCAGCGCTCGGCTTCACCCTCGCCGGCACGCTGACGCGGCCGACGAGTACCGGACTGGCGCCTGCGGTGATCCTGATCGGCGGTTCTGGTCCGACCGATCGTGATGAGACTGTCGCCGGCATTCCGATCTTCGGGCACATCGCGCGCGATCTCGCCAACGCCGGCTTCTTCGTGGTGCGCTACGACAAGCGCGGCGTTGGCCAGAGCGGCGGCCGCGCCGAGTCGGCCACCATCTCCGATTATTCCGAGGACGCGCGCAACGTGCTGTTGTGGCTCGAGAAGCAGAAGGGCGTGGACAAGGACCGCATCGGCCTGGTCGGGCACAGCGAAGGCGCCCTCGCCGCCATGCTCACCGCCGGCCGCGAGCGCGGCAAGGTCGGCGCACTCGCGCTCGTCGCCGGCCCGTCAACGGACGGCGCCGCCGTGGTGCTCGAGCAACAGAAGCTACTGTTGTCGAAGATGCCGATCGACGATGCGCAGCGGGCGGAGAAGGTGGCGCTGCAGGAGAAGATCAACCAGGCGGTGATCAAGGGCACCGGCTGGAACGACATTCCCGAAGCGGCTCGCCGCGTCGCCGATACGCCGTGGTTCTACAGCTTCCTCACCTTCAGTCCCGAGAAGGCGATGAACGACACCCGGGCGCCGGTGCTGATCGTGCAGGGCGAGCTCGACACGCAGGTGCAGCCGTATCATGCCGACAAGCTCGCGGAGTTCGCGCGCGCGCGCCGCGGCAAGGCGACGGTCGAAGTGGTGAAAGTACCCGGCGTGAATCACCTGCTGGTGCCGGCGAAGACCGGCGACGTCAGCGAATACGGCACGCTCGGGCCCGACACGCAGGTGTCGCCGCAGGTCACGGCGGCGATCGCGCAGTTCATGTCGAAAGCGCTTCCCACATCGCGTTGACGCGCGCGCGCACGCTCGCCGCGCTGTCGTTGTAGTTCGCAGTCTCGGCGAGCGCCATCGGCTCGCCGATCTCCACCGACGCGTGGTGCCCGCTCCAGGGCGCCACCAGCCCCCAGCTGATGCCGCGGTTGCGCGGCCAGAGCTCGTGAATCCCCTTCAAGGCGACGGGCACCATCGGCACGCCGAGGTGTTGGGCCAGGATCGGCGCGCCCTTCTTGAACTTCTTCACCGTGCCATCGATCGAGCGCTCGCCCTCGGGGAACAGCATCAGGATCTTGCCGTGCGACAGCCCGAAGGCTCCGGCCTTCATCGCCGGCACGAGGTTGGAGTCCGGATCGACGGGCACGAGGTTGGCGGTGTGCGCCACCCAGCGAGTGAACGGGGTCTCGAAGTACTCGACCGCGCCGACGAAGAAGATGTCCTTGAAGACGCGATACGGCAGCACACCGCAGAGCACGAACGGATCGACGTAGCTCTGGTGGTTGGGAGTGATGATGTAGGGCCCGGAGGCTGGGAGCTTGTCGAGCCCGCTGACACGGGCGCGGAAGAAGAGGACGCGAACGATCCGCAACAGCACGAAGATGATCGGCGCGGCGAAGGCGCGGCGTCTGAGCAGCCAGCCAAGCTGCGGATCACTCGGCGCGGGAAGATCCTTGAGAATCGCGTCCCATGACCGCTGCATCTGCTGCGGCGACGAATGCTGCGGCGACGAACGCTGCGGCGACGAACCTTTAGGTTCGTCGCTCAAAGCCTGGACAAGTTGCCTCACCGTGAAAATCTCAACCGCCCTGGCTTGAGACACGCGCACACCGAAGCGGTCTTCCAACTCCGTCAGCAACTCGACCCGCTCCATCGAGTCGAAGCCGAGGTCCAATTCGAGATTCGCGTCCGGCCACACGCGCACGCCCGCCTTGGCTCGCGATTGGATGATCGCTACCGCCGGTACGGCGTGTGGAGCCGCGAGCCACGCCTGGTCTGCCGCTGGCAGCGGCGCGCCATGCTGGGCGCGGTACCGCCGCGCGCGGGCCTGGTGGTGCACTTCGTCACGTTCGATTTTCTGCGTGGTCGTGCGCGGCAACGGATCGAACGAGATGTCGTAGCCGAGTACGCGCTGGTGCGCCGGCAGCGCGGCGCTGAGGCCTTCAAGCTCGAAGCGCAGCAAGTCGCCGACGTTGACGATCTTGCGGTTGCGGACCAGGTCCATGTTGGGCACGACCACTGCGTAGAGCCGCTCGCTGGCCGGCTGTCCTGGCTCGGTCAGGCCCAGCACGCAGATCTCCCTGACGAACGGCGACTGGCAGTAATGCGCCTCGATCTCTTCCAGGTCGGTGGTGTTGTCCGACGCGAGAGTCATCCTGTCACCTGCCCACGTGGTTGCTCACGGAGGTCACGGGGCCCACGGAGAATTCGTGGTGAGCGTACGTGGACGATTAACGTCCGTTGATAGAAGCGCCGACCATGACGCCGCCGTGCGCGCCCATCGACGGCGTCAGCGACACCGTGCGGCCGGCGACGTCGAACGTCGCGGCACGACCCGACAGGATGCCGAGCGCCGCGCCCATGATGATGTCGGTCGGATAGTGCGAGTTGGCCTGCAGCCTCGCCGCGGAAATCAACGTGGCAACGGTGTAGGCCGGCACCGCGCCCTTGAGGCCAAAGTGCCGTTGCATCACCGTGGCCGCGGCGAACGTGCCGGCGGCGTGACCCGACGGAAACGATCGCGGTTCGCCGTCGGGTCGCGTGCGCGGAATCGCGAGCTTGAGCGCGAATGTCGTGATGCCGGCGACCACCTGCGCCTCAACCAGATCGCCGCCAAGGGCTGCGACCCGCGGGCTCCCGCTCACTCGGCCGCCCACGTAGGTGGCCAGCGACGCGCTCGCGAGCAACCATTCCTGCCCAGCGACACGTGCCCAACCCTCAAAGGCCGTCTTCTGAAATGTCGAGCAGGAGGCTGAATAGGTCAGCGTTTCGTCGAAAGGTAAGGCCACCAGGGCCAGCGCCGTGGCGGATGAGAGCACCGGGATCGATTCCTTCGAGACGACCAACTTCAAATCGTTGACAATCGTCTTAAGGAGGCCCCGTTCCGGTTCGGCCTGCTGGGCCGTGGCGAGCGGCGGCGCGGCGACGAAACATAGGAGCAGTGAGATGCAGGGGATGGCTCTCGCGGTCATGGCCGTCAGCAACGCCGTTATATCACTGCCGCTGTCCGCGTTTCTCTTACAGCAGCCGGCTCCGGAACCGACGATCAGGGGACGCATCTTCGACGCCGACGGACGGCCAATCGGCTCGATCAAGACCTTCGTCTC
>JALDXK010000136.1:0-12049 GCA_032155105.1 Acidobacteriota bacterium | reverse complement strand
GTGCGCCGGGTAACACCCGGGCGGGGCGACCCGACGGACAGTGGCACAGAAAACAAACCTCCCGGGGCAACCTGGGGAAGGGTGAAAAGGTGGGGTAAGAGCCCACCGCGCGGCTGGCAACAGGCGCGGCACGCCAAACCCCGCACGGAGCAAGACCAAATAGGGAGACTTATCGGACGGCCCGTCCGCGTCTCCGGGTAGGTTGCTGGATCCCGTCAGTAATGCCGGGACTAGAGGAATGATCGTCGCGCCGTAGCTCGAGGTCGAAAGGCGTCGAGCGAAGGCGGACAGAATTCGGCTTACAGGCTCACTGCGGCTCTTTTGATGTCAGATGTCAGATTTTCGATTTCAGATTTCGGATTGCTGATTGGCTAACTATCTCGTCACCGGCGGCGCCGGCTTCATTGGCTCCCACATTTCAGAAGCGCTCGTGACCCGCGGCCACCGCGTCCGGGTGGTCGACAGCCTCGTCACCGGGTTCCAGCGCAACCTGCGCGACGGCGTCGAGTTCGTGCAGGGCGACCTGGCCGATCCCGCCGTGGCGAGGTCCGCGGTGGCGGGCATGGACTACGTAATTCACCAGGCGGCGATTCCGTCCGTGCCGCGATCGATCGACAGCCCCGAGGAATCGCACCGCGCCAACGTCGACGCCACGCTGCAGGTGCTGCTCGCGTCGCGGGACACCAAAGTCAAGCGCGTCGTCTTCGCGGGCTCGTCGTCCGTGTACGGCGACACCGAGGTGCTGCCGAAGACCGAGACGATGCCGACCAATCCGCTGTCGCCCTATGCGCTGCAAAAGCTGATGGGCGAGATGTACCTGCAGATGTTCACGCGCCTCTACGGGCTCGAGACGGTGACCACGCGCTACTTCAACGTCTTCGGTCCGCGGCAGGATCCAGGTTCGCCGTACTCCGGCGTGATCTCGCTGTTCATCAAGGCGCTCAGCGACGGCACCCGCCCGATCATTTACGGCGACGGCAGACAGACCCGCGACTTCACCTACGTAACCAACGTCGTCGACGGCGTGATCCGGTCGGCGGAAACCCCTGGCGTCGGCGGCGAGGTCTTCAACATCGCGACCAACGGCCGCATCTCGCTCAACCAGCTGCTGACGGCCTTGAAGGAGATCTTCGGTTCGGACGTCGAACCGATCTACAAAGAGGCGCGCTCCGGCGACGTGCGCGACTCGCAGGCGGACATCAGCAAGGCCGAGAGGCTGCTCGGCTACCGTCCCACCGTGGGCCTCGAAGAGGGATTGCGGCAGACGGTGGACTGGTACAGGAGCGCGTAGCGAATAGTACGCATCGCGGCGTCAGTGACGAGCAGCGGCGGCGGCGAGCGTCAGGGGGACGCGACCGTCTTCGTAGATCGCCGTTAGCGTGGCGCCGTCGATTTCAAGGGCCGCAGGACGGCCCTTGTAGTACGCCGCCAGCATCCCCGTATCGATCAGGATGGCGCGGCCGCCGAAGCGTGTATTGATGCGGCCGTTCTGCTGCGGCGTGTGCCCGGTGACGAACCGCTGCGCGCCGTATTTCGCGAGCAGCGCGGCAAACGGTCCGCCCGTCGGATCGTCCGGTTCCGTGGCAAGTCCGCGATACCACAGCGCACCTTCCGGGCTCACGGCGACCCACGTATCGATTTTCAGAATCTCCTGCGCCTCCATCAGCAGTGGCACGTTCAGCCGGCGTCGATCCGGTTCCTTGCCTTCGGCCTGGGCGGCGGCGATCACCGCGTTGGCCTGCACGATCTCGTTCGAAGCCACTTGCAGGATTTCAGTGAGCGTGAACGTGCGCGTGGCCAGCTTGAGATCGATCACGCGATCGACGAAGCGATCGAGCCGGCGAACTTCGTCGCGCAGCTGGACATTCAGGTCGTCGATCCGGGCCGGCGCCATGCCGGGTGAAATGCCGGCGTGCATGAAGATGTGGCCGCTGACCTCGGTGACGATCGGCTTGCCGCGCAGCCAGGCGCCGTACTTGCCGCGCGGCGCGAAGGCCTCGCGATACTCGACGTAGCCCGGCGGGTGCGTGGTGAGCCAAGCTTCGCGGGTCTGCGAATACACGTCCGGAACCGGTTCGCCTTTCTCGGTCTTCAGTGACGCCAGCTTCGCGTACGCCTCCCATTCGGCCAGCCGTCGCTTCTCGGAATCCGCGGTCGCGAACGTTGCGAAGATTTCCCGCGTCACGTCCCGGGTGTCGCCGATCAGGTTCATGACCTCGTGATTGCCGAGGAGCGCGAAGGCGCGGCCGCCGGCACTCCTGGCCTGCGGTTCAAGGGCCATCAGCAGATCGAGCACGGCGCGGGTGCCGGTGCCGCGGTCGGTGTAGTCGCCGGTCTGGATCAACTGCGTGCGGCCGCCGGACCAGCGCCGCTTTGCGTCGATCAGGCCAGCCGTTTTCAGGATGCGTGTGAACCCGTCGATCTCGCCATGAATGTCGCCGATCGCGACGATGCGCGTGACACCCTGCGCGATGGGAGCCGCCGGCGCCCACAGCAGGACCAGGGCGAGCATGATCGCGACGGGACGCATGCCTCATCGTAGCGCACGCATCCCGCAGGCACTCAAGGCAATTCCGTGCAGGCTACAGCGCGTTGCCACCGACGCTCCAGGACACTTGCAACGCGGCAATGCCCAGGAGCGCAGTCACCACCGGAACGAAGATCAGTCCGATGACATACGTGTCCGCCGGGAATCGTCGATGCACGATCAGCATGCCGCAGAAGGTGGCAAAGGGCACGCCGATCCACAAGACCGGCATCGCCGCCGGGGCGACCAGGACAGTGCCGATGATCAGCGCCATGCATCCCACAGACACGGTCAGCGCGGCGATGATGCCCAACACATAGCGAGCCACACCGGCCCGATCCCTGCTTGGTCGATTCTCCATGTGCGACACTCCATCAATCATTGCCCCACTTGAAAGTACTGCCGGGGTACCGGCGTGAACCATCCGGGAGCGACGATGTTGGGACCGAGCAACGGCGCGGTGAGGCCGGCCGCGTCCTGCAGTCCCCGTGCGAACGAGTTCGAGTTGTAGAAACCTGGATTCGATTCAGGGAAACACGCATAGGGAAGATGGTCGCGATAGTGGCTGAATCCCTCAACAAGCGCCCAAATCGCAGTATCCTCTGCGGCGCCCCGCGCGACCGGGTAGCGGTCGAGACTGGCCGGCTGCTCGAGGACGTCGCGATCGCGATTCTTTCCTTTGGTCAATGTCCCCGAACACGCGGCGCTCGTATCGTTCGGACCGGTACCGGCGCCGAAGGTCATGAAGTGATTGCCGAAGACGTCCCGTGGCAGAAATCCTGATGGATCGGTCCCGCGCCAATACACCTGGTTCGACGGAACGATGCGAATCGACAGGTGCTTGAACGTCGACAGCCCCTCGAAGGCCCAGTGGCTCTTCAGGAAGATGCCTTGTCCAGGATTCCTTAGTTGTCCCTGGAACTGGTGATTCCCCCCAAACCTCCATCGCGTTGCATCGTCCAGTTGGCCTTCGACGGAGACGACGACACCCTGCTGGAACCCGATCCATTGGCCGAACTCCTGCACCGCCGAGGCGTCGAGTGGGAACGGCTGGGTGCTGACGATGTGGCCGTTGGCGTCGGTGGTGTGCAACTGGGCGCTGCTGCGGTCGAGCATGGCGACGCCGCCATCGGGGGTAGCGGCGAGTGGAATGAAGTGATTGTAGTTGTGCGACCATCGCGACTGACCGCTGACGACATCGAAGGCGTTGTAGGCGCCGCGATAGGCAATTCCAGCCTGTCCAATGAAATCTGGGGGAGCGAGCGCCGTATCAACGCGGTCGGTGCGCACATTATTTTCGTCCCACCGCGTCAGCAGCCGTTCGGTCCTGACCGTCGTTTGGGACACCACCGTCGCCGTGCGTGTCCAGCTTGCGAGCATGCCGCCGAGTCCGTCCGGCATCAGGTTGATGACGGAGAACGGTCCGTCACAAATGGTTGGCAATGGCGCTTCTGGCGCCTCGCAATGTTCCGAATGAAGCGAACGGATGACGGGTGGCGCGTTCGCCGACATCACCACTAAGTCGATGCCCAGATCGATCTCCCGCGCGGGTCGCAGGCCGCCGCCTGACGCCAGGCAGGAGGCTCGTAAGTGAGACGCCCGCCGCCGAACCAGGTAGTACGCCTGTCCATCGCTGCCGATGACCGGACCGGCCGTTGCTGCCACGTCCTCCTCGTACGTGCTTCGGCAGATCAGCAGCGGGCGTTCTCTGATCACCTGTCCGTCGAGCGCGGCGGTGAACCGGAGCGTCTCGCGGGCGATCGGCAGCCGCCGCAGTAGCTTTCCATTCCTGCCATCGATCACGACGAGGTGCTTGTCCCAGAGATCGTCGCCGGCGGGATCGCGGCCGAGCACATACTCGATGGCATGCACTGCGCCGTCGGGCGCTTGCGCTGGACGCTCCAGGCTACCGGCCGATTCGTACCGCCACGGCCGCACACCGCCGGCAGTTCCGATCCTGACGTAGGCGCGAAAGTCCCGGGTAGCGCCCTCGTCATAGGGCACTCCGGCGAGGACGCCGCCAAACTCGTCGCCCATCAGCGGGATGCCAGGTGAGTGTTGCTGCCATCGCACGGCACCGTCGGAGGTCGTGGCGCGCAGGCGCGTGTCACCCTCTTCATGCTCCTCCACGATGAACATCTCCGGCACGGTGGCATCGACGCGGTGCGTGAAGATCAGATCGCGCACCTGATACCCAGGCGTGGGCGCGACACGCCAGCGGATTGTGCCAGGCGCGAGTGCCACCCCAGCCTGCACGATCACGTTCGCTTCTGCAGCGAGTCCGTCTTTCTCCGCCGTGATTGTCGCGATACCGGGCGCGAGTGCCATCACCATCGGCGGATCATCGGTTGAGAGCGACACGATGGCGGCATCACTCGTCGACCACGTCGCCGCTCCGATCACGGCCCCAAACTCGTCCTGCAGGCTGAACCTCGTCTCCTGATTGATCAGCAAGGTTCGCGACTCCGGCACGATGGCGAGAGAGGTCGAGTCGCCGACACGCGTGACGGTGACGCCACCCGCCATCACGTGGCCGGCGACGTCCTCAGCTTGCAAGGTGATCGTATTGACCCCTGGCTGAAGCGGCACGAGACACGTAAAGCTGTTCTCAGTCAGGCTGACCGGTTCGCCGTTGCACGACACAACTCCGGCGAGGCCAGACACGGCATCCGACACGCTGCCCGCGAGGATGAGTGTTGGCTCGGTCGTGGCCTCTGGCGCGTTGGTGAACACCACGGCCGGCGGCGTCAGGTCGACGTTGGCGATGATGGCGACCGAGGCGTGGTTTCCCGCCGGGTCTGTCGCAGTGCCGGTGATCAGCTGCGCGGCGCCCTCGCCGACGATGAGCGGCGGCGGACACGACACTATGCCTGAATCGTCTCCACAGGTGAAGGTGACCAGTAGGGGCGTGGTCATCCATTCCGTGGTCAGAGGAGGGGAGACCTCGATCGCGATCGACGGCGGGGAAGGATCGA
The DNA here is from genome assembly GCA_032155105.1 of Acidobacteriota bacterium. Taxonomy (GTDB): domain Bacteria; phylum Acidobacteriota; class Vicinamibacteria; order Vicinamibacterales; family UBA2999; genus 12-FULL-67-14b. The sequence continues at coordinate 6,547 of JALDXK010000136.1, read as the reverse complement.
TCGTGTACAGATGTGCGGCGATCGGGCTGGGCAGCCCACCATTGGATGAGAACGCGCGCGCCTTGACCGTGGCGGTCGTGGCTACCGTGAACGGCTCTGTGTAGATCGTCGAGGTCTCGGTGGGATCACTGCCGTCGACCGTGTAGCGCACGATCGCGTCGACGGCGCCGGCGATGGTCACGGTTTGCGGGCCGGGGTAGGCGGCGGGCAGAGGGGCAATTGTTGGCGCGGGCAGCTCCGCGGGCGTACCGATCGCGGGTCCCCAATCGGGCAGGCCGGTGAGGATGGTTGACGGCGCGGCATTGCCGCCCCAGGTCCACACGTTGCCCGACGCCGTGACGGCGACGGCCTGACGGCGGCCAAGCGACAGCGTGCTGACGCCGCTGATTCCGGGCACGACGACTGGCTGCGCGCGATCGATCTCGGTGCCGTCACCGAGTTGGCCCGACGTATTGCTGCCCCACGCGACGAGCGCGCCGTCGCGACGAATCGCTGCTGAATAGGCCTGGCCGGCCGCAACCATGTGGGCGAGCAAGCCGCTGATGCGTGTTGGCACCAGGGCCCTGTTCCTGGAATCGGTGCCAAGCTGGCCGCGTGCTCCCGCCCCCCAGGAATAAACGGATCCATCGCGACGGAGAGCGAGTGTATAGTTCCTGCCCGCTGCCACGGCGATCACGTCATCGAGCGCGATGCGAACGGGGCGGTCACGATTTGTCCGCGAGCCGTCGCCAAGCTGGCCGTGCTCGTTGGCGCCCCAGGCGAACAACTCGCCACCAGCCGTGACGGCCAGTGAATGGTCGTCTCCAGCCTCGATGGCGATCACGTTCGCCGGCGTCTCGATCGGCGCCCACACGCGGGCACGCGACTCGGTGCCGCCGCTCAGTTGGCCGCGATCGTTGGCGCCCCACGCATAGACGCGGCCGTCGGCCGTCAATGCGAGGCTGTGCAACCGTCCTGCCGAAATGCGCACGATGTTCGCCAGGCCAGGGACCCGCACCGGCCACTTCCGCCTGATCAACGTGCCGTCGCCGAGCTGGCCGGAACCATTCGCACCCCACGCATAGACGTCGCCGGTCCTGGTAATGGCCAGCGTGTGGTTGCTGCCCGCGGCCAGGCTGACGACTGGCGGCATCGGCGCGACGAGCGCCGGTGGGCGCTCGCGGTTCCACTCGAACACGCGGCCATCTGGCCTGGCGAGCACCGCATGCGCCCGCCCGGCGGCCGCGTCGCCTGGCCCAATCGGAGGACCGATCTCCGTCGACAGCATCCGATACGTGGCCGAGCGCACCTCGCTTGGACGAAGCCCGATCTTCCACGCGCGCGCCTTGAGCGTGAGCGACGTATTGACGGCGAGGGTCGCGCCCGACACGATCACCGGATCAGATTCCGTGGGGTCGCGTCCATCTTGCGTAAAGCGGATCGTCGCGCCCGGCGTATTGACGCGGACGCGGACCATCACCACGGTCGAGTACTCTCCTCCGCCGACGCTGAACGTCGGGGTCGCGACGCGGGTCTGGCCGAGAACGATTGACGGTAGTACAGACAACACCATTGCGCACACCACACTTCTGGTCATGACTCCTCCGGCTTCGTGAAAAGCCGGAGGCTTCCGGCGACCAGCAACGAACGTCTTAGGTCTGCGAGATCAGTTGGGCTTCGGGCTCGCTCGGCTTGTCCGCGGCGCGCGGCGATCCCGGCCGATATCTCAAGTACCCATTGAGCGTGTGATAGCTGATGTCCAACGCACGGCAGGCCTGTCTCTTGTTGCCGCCGTGTTTCTCCAGCACCAGCCGCGCGTAGCGGCTGCCCCAGGCGCGCATGCTGTCGCCGCGCTGAAACGCCGGCACGAGGTGGGCCGCATAGTCACCCCGCAAGCTGACCGGCAGGTCGTCCAGGCGGATCTGCCGCGATTCGGCCGTGGCAATCGCGCCTTCGATCATGCGTTCGAGCTCGCGCACGTTCCCGGGCCAGTCGTAAGCGATCAGCGCATCGACTGCCGCCGGCGTCATGGTCAGCCGGCCGCGGCCCTCATGAAGGGCCAGGAAATACTGCGTGAGCTCGAGGATGTCGCCTTTTCTCTGGCGCAGCGGCGGAACACGAATTTCCACCCCGCTGAGGCGGTAGAACAGATCGGTGCGGAACAGGCCGCGATCGACCAGGTCCGACAGCGGCCGGTTGGTCGCGGCCACGATGCGCGCGTCGATTTGCCGCGGGCCGTTGCCGCCGACGCGTTCAACGGTGAGGTCCTGGATGACGCGCAACAGCTTGGCTTGGGCCGCCATCGATAAATCGGCGATCTCATCGAGGAACAGCGTGCCGCCATCCGCATGCTCGAACTTGCCTCGGCGCCCGCGGACCCCGGTGGCCGTTCGCTCTTCGATGCCGAATAATTCCGCCTCGATGAGCGTCTCGACGAGCGCCGCGCAGTTGATCGCGACGAACGGCCCCTGCCGCCGCGGTCCCAGCCCATGGATCTGCCGTGCGACGAGCTCCTTGCCGACGCCGCTTTCGCCTTCGATCAACACCGTGAAGTTGGTGTTGGCGACGCGCTCGACGCGCTCGCGCAGCAGGCGCATCACCTCGCTCGAGCCAATCAGCGGCGCAGCGCCGTCGCGTTCGGCCGTGGTCAACGGCGCCGGCGTCGTGGCGAGGCGTTCGGTCTCGATCAGCAGGCCTGCCAGGCTTGCCGCAGCCTCCAGCAACTGGCACGTCCAATCGTCGGGTCGGCGGCGCGCGTCGAACGCCGCCTCGAGCATCACCTGGCGGCCCTCCTCGCGAACCGGCACGGCGTACGCGACATAATCGCGCGCGCGAATCGGCTGCAACGATCGCGTCGACATCGAGCTCGAAATCTCGTTCAATCTCACGCTTCGCACCCGCGTGAGCTGAGCCAGGCGCTCGGTCAGGAACATCGCGAGGTTGCGGCGGGTGTTGGTGTGCAGCAGGTCGGCCACCACGCGGCGGACGAGCGCGTCCACTCCACTTCGCCGATCGGCGCGGCGGCAAGCCTTGTGAGGTGGCGTCGTTGTGGGGCCGCTGGCATCCATGCAGTTCCTCCCAGTCGGGGGCAGTAACAAACGGGATGCCAGCTGGTCCACGCCGGTCTGATCGCGATTCAGGCCCGATTCCGTATCCATTCCGTCCTTTGCACGCACTGCGTGAGTAGCAAGTGCCCGCGGCGGGAACGTACTGCCCAAACCCACGCGCACTTACTACTCATGCGGGTCACTTCGTTCCCGCGAGTTCATCGTTCGCGGCGGAATCGATCGCGAGACGTTCGTCGAACACGAGCACTCCCCGGTAGCGAAGCGGTTCGAGCGCCGCAACGTGACAGCGATCGAGGCGTCCCCCGATCGAGGTCCGTTCTCCGCCGCCGGTTAGTTGCAACTCGGTGTGCGCGCCCGGACGCAACCGCGCATCGGATTCGACCAGGGCCGCCCGGCTATTGATGTTCAGTACCGTCACCGATTGTCCCGGCCGGAGCACGGCCGCTTCGCGCCATCGCAGTCCGCGTGCGGCGAGCCGGTATTCCGAGCGGCGCTCACGAGGCGGTTGGATCAGGGCCGCCATTGCCGCGCCTGCGCATCGAACGTCAATACGCGCACGCGGCCTGTGCCCCCGAATACCCGAATCGCCATCTGCGGTCCCTGGTGAGCCGCGACGTACAACGTGCCGCCGGTGGCACTTCCGAGCGGGCTGAACGCAAGGAGCGCGGTGCTGCCGATGCGGAGCGGGTCGTCGCCAGGATCGAGGCTGCCGGTGCCGCCAGCGTCGACGATCCGCTGGTTGATGCGCAGCGAAATCCCGCGCGAGCGATCGTCGAGAAACTCCCTCGGCGCGAGCGGCCGATCGAGGCTGCGGTCGATGTCGCGCTCGGACACACCGTCGCCGTTGCCATCCTCAAACAACTGCAGGCTCGCCCGTTCGCCGACCATCTCGAGGCGCACGGCCACCGATCGCCCGCGGGTCAGCGCGCCAAGGCGCGCGCGCTGTAATTGCCCCGCGAGATACTGTGCGCCGATGATCGTGCGCTCGCGATCGAGCGGACCGCCGATCACCGGGACCGCGATGGCCGTCACCGTGACGCAAATAGCGGAGGCGAGGATGGTGTCGAGCAGGGCGGCTCCGCGCGCGCTAGTCACCGGGAGCCTTGTCCGCTTTCGGTGGCGCCGAGACCAGCGGCTTGATCTTGAGGAAACTCTTCTCGCCGATGCCTTTCACGTTCATCAGTTCTTCGATCTTCTTGAAGCCGCCGCTCTTGGTCCGATATTCCAGAATGCGTTCGGCGGTCTTCTGGCCAATGCCCGGCAACGTCATCAACTGCTCGGTCGTCGCGGTGTTGAGGTTGATGAGCGTCTTTGCCGCCGCGGCGGGTTCCTGTGCCTGGGCCAGCGGTGACGCGAATGCGTGCATGGGGGTGATCGCCACTGCCAGCGCGAGCGCGAGAAAAACGGTGGTCATGTTCATTTTCGTCTCCTCCGATTGGTTGGGTGCCTGCGCGCGAGCGTGTTGACGAGACAACTCGTGTGTGGTCAGGAGCGGCCCGCTCAAAGGCTCGCGCGCAGTGACCGCCAAGGGAGCAAGACGCCGGCCGAGCCGCTGAGTTCACCGCAACCTGCTGCATTCACGCCAGTTACGGGAGGGGAACAGCGGTTGGAGAGCCACCGTAAGAGAGGAGAAGGGAAACGCCGGTTGCGCGGAGCGAGCGCGAAGTTGGCCAATCCGGCCTGAATTCACGTCGAGTGCCGGTAAACGGGGGTTGCTGTGGGTGCAACGTTAGTTAACAATCAGCGCGGAAAGGACTAGCTCATGCGTGCCCCCTTACTCGCAATCCTCCTCCTCCTCGCGTCGACGAGCCTCTCGGGACAGACGGTCATCCGCGCTCCCGAGCCGGGAAAATGCTCGCTGATTTGGGCCGGGCACGAATCCGAAATCGAGCATCTGCTCGTCGAAGGCAAAGTCCTGAAATTGGAGGACGTGCCCATTGGTGTGACGAAGCCTCAGCGCGCCACGCTCGAGGGCGCGCCGATGCGGTTTGCGTGGAAACCGCTCACGCCGGGCTACAGCAAGGGCTTCATGGAGAGCTACAAGGCGGAGATCGCTGCCTACAAGCTCGATCGCATGCTCGGCCTCAACATGGTCCCACCCATCGTCGAGCGGAACATGAATGGCAAGAACGGCGCCGCGGTGCTGTGGATCGAGAACACGCGCGGTTGGAGCGTCGAGAAGCCGCCACAGGGCCCAGAACCGCAGTGGAGCCAGCAACTCACGCGCATGAAGATGTTCGACCTGCTGATCGCCAACATCGATCGCAACCAGGGCAACCTGATTTACGACTCAGACTGGCACCTGTTCTTGATCGATCACTCGCGCGCGTTCACCGGCAAAAAGGATCTGAAGAACCTCGCGCCCTTGGCCCGCGTTGATCGCAAGCTGTGGAACGAGATGGAGGCGCTCACCATCGAAGAGCTCGATCGCGGCCTCGACAAGTGGGTCGGGAACAACGAGAAGAAGGCCATCCTGCTGCGCCGCGACCTGATGGCGAAGCAAATCGGCGAGATGGTCGCGAAGCGCGGCGAGTCAGTGTTCTACTGACGAGCGGCGGTTACTGCACGAGCTGCGGGACCAGTTCGTAGCGCCACGGCTGCGCCTCGATCAGGCGCCTGGCAGCAGCCGTGTCCACCGCGTGCGAGAAGTAAAACCCCTGCGCGTACTCACAACCCAACGCGCGAAGTTCCGCGGCTTGTTCGGCGGTCTCCACGCCTTCAGCAACCACGTCCATCCCCAGCGTGTGCGCCAGACCGACGATGGCCCGGACCATCGCGGAACCGGTGCCGCGATTGCCAATTTCGCTCACAAACGACCGATCGACCTTGACGGTGTTCACCTGCAGCCGATGCAGGAAGCTCAGCGACGAATAGCCGGTGCCGAAATCGTCGAGGCTCCACGCCACCCCGAGGGCCCGCGCATCGTCGAGCAGCGCCTGCGCCCCCGCCATGTCGCCGATGAAGGCGCTCTCGGTGATCTCGAGCTTGAGGTTGCCGGGCATGAGGCCAGTGTCGCGCAGGATCGAGGCGATCTGCGACGTGAGCCGAGCGCCGGTCAACTGCTTGCTCGAGACGTTGGCGCACATCACGCCGGGCGCCGCCGGGCCGAAGTCCGCAATCCACGCCGCCATTTGCCGGCATGATTCGGCGAGCGTCAGCCGATCGATATCGATGATCATGCCAGTGTCTTCGGCAATTTCGATGAAGTCGATGGGGTTGATCAGGCCGCGGGTCGGGTGGCGCCAGCGCACCAGCGCCTCGAAGCCGGCAATGCGGCCGTCCTGCAGCGACACGATCGGCTGGTAGTGCAGCTCGAAGGTCCGCTGTTCGATCGCGCGACGCAGATCGGTTTCCACGGTGAGCCGCGCCATGGCCTTCCGGCGCATCTCCGGATCGAAGATTTCGTACGGTCCGGTGCCCGATGCGGTGGCGCGCGTCAGCGCAATGGTCGCGTCGCGCAGAATGTCGCGCTTGGTCACTTCCATTGTTCGCGCTCGCTC
>JALDXK010000135.1:0-12058 GCA_032155105.1 Acidobacteriota bacterium | reverse complement strand
TCCATCCGTTGTTGAAGGATCTCAACCTGCCTCCGCTCGGCTATCCGAACCGCCCGGCGCCGCTCCTCACAAAGACACTTCTATTTCTCGGCGAAGGCAGTGACGCGATCAGCGGAACCGCCGGCGCTGATTGGACGTGGGGAAAGAAGTTCCGCGCCTACGACAAGGCGACGGGTAACGTGATCTGGGAGATGGAATTACCATCCGGAACGACCGCCGGGCCGATGAGCTATTTGGTCAATGGCAAGCAGTACATCGTGGTGGCGGTCGGTGCGCGAAACCATCCATCTGAGTACGTCGCGCTCGCGCTGCCCTGAACGAAGTCGAGGGATGACGCTCGGTTTCCGCCATGTCTCAGCCCATGCTTGTTAGCCGGCCGGGCGGAGCGTAAGATCGGCGCATGAGCAAGCCGATGGCCTCTGTCCTGGCCGACGCATTGCGTCTCGATGATGACGCGCGCGCAACCTTGGCGGCAGAGTTGCTCGCCAGCTTGGACGGCCCGTCCGACCCCGAGGCTGAACGCGCGTGGGATATTGAGATTGCTCGTCGCGTTGAGGCTATTGAGTCGGGCGCAATCGCCCTCGAACCTTGGGAGAGCGTCCGTCGCCGCATCGAGAAAGACATTCTCGGTCGGTGATCCCGATTCAATTCGCAAAACCGGCCTCGGAGGAATTCGAGGCCGCGATTCGCTGGTACGAACAAAGGCGCCAAGGGCTCGGCGCAGATCGGCCCGATGACACGCGTGGAACGGCGCGGCTGCGCATCATTCGCCGGTTCGCCTTCGTGCCCGGTACGGTGTAGGCTATCCGCTCATCGTGAAGGGCTACCACGATATCGCCGGCGACGGAGGATCGAGAATCCTCGAGCAGGTTGCCGAACAACGCGCCCGCATCACCGACGGGCTAGCCGGGGTGCGCCATCTCGTGGCCGTGGGCTCCGGCAAAGGCGGGGTCGGCAAGAGCACCTTGGCGCTGCATCTCGCGGGCGCGCTACGCGCACGCGGGCTTCGCATTGCGATCCTCGACGCGGACTTCAACGGCCCCTCGCAAGCGCGCATGGCCGGTGTTCAGGGAGCGCTGTTCGTTCCTGGCCAGAAGAAGATGGCGCTCCCGCGCACCAGCAACGGGATCGCCGTCTTCTCGATGGGCTCGGTGATCCCTGAGTCCGAATCGCTCGAATTCGAGAGCGCGGCGCACGGCGAGTCCCACACCTGGCGCGCCACGCGCGAGTTTGCTCTCCTCGGCGAGATCCTGGGGGCGTGCGAATGGGGAACGCTCGATCTGCTCATGTTCGATTTGCCGCCGGGAGCCGAGCGAACCGTCCAGTACGCTGATTTTCTTGGGCCACGGACCTCGTTCGTGCTCGTCACGATCCCGTCGGAGGTGTCACGAGGCGTGGTCGCGCGATCGGTGGCAGCGTTATCGAAGGGGCCCAATCGCGTGCTCGGTTACGTCGAGAACATGAGCGGCTACTACTGTCGCGACTGCAACGCCGTCAAACCGCTGTTTGAGTCACGTGACACTCCGGATTTCGGAGTCCCGTGTTTCGGGACCGTGCCGTTCGCTCCGGAACTTGCGCGGTACTGCGATCGCGGGATCCCTCTCGCGGAAATCCCCGACACACTCGTGGGCCGCGCCCTGGAGCAAGCTGCGCAGCGGCTATTGGACAGCCTCGAATCGACAACGGAGCCTCGCGAATGAAGTTCCTCTGCGTCCCATGCGATAGCCCGATGAAGCTGCAAACCGTCGTCCCGCCCGAGCGCGGCTCGCTGTCGGTCGTCTATTCGTGTCCTGAATGCGGCTACGAGATCGCGATGCTCACCAATGCGTACGAAACGCAGGTCGTCCAGTCGCTCGGTGTGAAGATCGGTCCGGGGACCGGAGATACAGCGACCACCGCATCGGGCGCAGGCTGCCCGTTCACCTCGATGATTCCGGGTAACGGTGACGCGAAACCCCACGAGGCCAGTGAGACAGTCCCCGTCCGATGGACCGCCGCGGCGCAAGCCCGGCTCGCGAACATTCCCGAATTCGTCCGCCCCATGGCGAAGGTCGGCATCGAGAAATTCGCACAGGAGAGAGGGGCCGTCGAAGTGGACGAGAAGATCCTCGACGCGGCCAAAGAATTCTTCGGCATGTGAGGTGACATGCAGCAGCCGAACAGCACCACGGCGTTCGCTCGGCCGTACGTCGTCTCCTGGAACCTTACCTACCGCTGCAACCTCGCGTGCGAGCACTGCTATCTGGACGCCGGCGGGGCGCCGCAGGTCGGCACTGAGAACTTCGCCGACCGCAGCGAGCTCGGCACCGAGGAATGCTTCAAGGTCATCGACGAAATCGCCGCCTTCGCGCCTGAATGCGTGACCATCCTGACGGGCGGCGAGCCCCTCTTGCGGCGCGACATCCTCGAGATCGTGCGGCGCGCGTCGGAGCGCGAACTGTGGGTCGTCGTCGGCACCAATGGCGTGCGCATCACTGAGAACGTGGCGAAGCGGCTGGCCGAGGCCGGAGCGCGGGGGCTCTCGCTCTCCCTCGATGCGCTCGATCCCGATCGTCATGACGGCTTCAGGAAAGTTCGCGGTGCCTGGCATAACACGGTGGAGGGAGCGCAGATCCTGAACAGGACCGGGCTCCCCTTCATCGTGCAGACCACCGCGGGCTCGCACAATCTCGGCGAGCTCGACGCCATCGCAGACTTCGCGCACGATCGCCTCGCGGCCAAGGTCTGGAACCTCTACTTCCTGGTGCCGACGGGTCGCGGGCAGTTCGTGTCGGACATGACCCCGGCGCAATACGACGAGGTCCTCGGCTCGCTCTACCGAATTCAAAAGAAGTACGACCGCCGGATGCTCGTGAACGCGAAGTGCGCGCCGCACTACATCAAGACCGTCCTGGAGAATGGCGGCGAGCAGATCAGAACGTACTCCGGAGGGGCCGGCGGGTGCCCGGCGGGCACACACTACATGGGGATCCGGCCAAACGGTGACGTCACGCCATGTCCGTATCTCCCCGTCTTCGCGGGGACGCTTCGCAACGCGAGCCTTGCGGATCTCTGGACGTCGTCGGAACTGTTCGCCGGCATTCGCCAGCGCACCTCGCTCGGCGGGCGCTGCGGCGAGTGCGAGATGAATGCGCACTGTGGAGGCTGTCGCGCCCGCGCATACGGGATGGCGGGCGATGTGATGGCCGAAGATCCGCTCTGCACCCACGTCCCTGGAAAGTTCGCCGGTGCTCCCCTTTTAACGCTTCGGGGCCCTGCCACCGTGGGACGGGCTACGGCAATCGAATACGGCGCCGAAGCGCCAAAGACCATCGCGTGGGACGATGCGGCCGCTGAGCGCATGAAGAAGATTCCCGCGTTCGTCCGCGGCATGGTCATCGGGGCCGTCGAGGAATCCTGCCGCAAGAGCGGCTTCGACCGCGTGACCGTCGAGGAGCTCGAGCGGATTCGCGCACGCATGCCGACACCGAAATTCTTCGGACAGCAGAGCTGAGCCACGCAGGTTGGCTCCAGCCTTGCACCGATCCGGCTGAGGAGAACTGAAGATGGACCTCGCCACCGGAATGTGGGTAGGAGCGGCGCTGTTTCTATTGATCCTCGTGCCGTACCTCGTGCTCGAAATACGCCGGGGCAAGAAGCACGGCCATTCGCGGTTCAACTGGTTCAAGCCGCGCGGCCACACCGACGTGGCTCGGGGCGATGAGGTCGAGCGCCTGACACGGCCTTCTATAGACGAGGCGCCGGGCATTCGGCGCTGAAGTGCTGCTCGGGCGTAAGCGGCATCAGGACACAGGCTCAGTGTTTCTGGAGTCTTCCGTCGCGAACGATGATGTCTCCGCCAACACGCACCGTCGCGTCCGGAAAGAATAGCCATCGCACGACGCCGCCACGCACACTGCCGCCGAGTTCAGTGTTGTCGCCGAGGCTCATGCGCACGACGCCGCTGCCGTAGCCATAGTACGGAAGAGCCGACTCACCCGTTGGCACAACAAGTCTTGGATTGAATCCCAGGCAAAACTCCCGAAAGCGCGATGCCGCCGGGCTCGACTTCAAGAACGCCTGCAGCGCACCATCACCAGTGCGCGCTCGAGCGCTTGATACAACGCCTTTCTCAAACTCGAGGCGGATATCCGTCACCTGTTCGCCCCCGAACCGCGCCAACGGCAGGACGATGACGCCGGTCACGGACTCTTCGAGCGGAGCCACGCGAAGGATCCCGGCCGGCAGTTCGATGTGGCGATAGATGCGGATTCTCCCCTTCGCCGCTCGCGCTTTCGAGCCATCACCATCCTGCTTGTTGAAGGGACGGTCGCCGACACGAAACCGAATATCGGTACCGCTCGGCGTCGTCACCCTCACCTCGCCGGAGCGCAGTTGTTGAATCGCCTGATCCATCTGAGTGGCGAGCTGCCGATAGTCGATATCGAGAGCCGCAGCATACACACGGTCGTATGCCGGTGTGTGCTTCGCCGGCAACCCATCCACATCACGCGTTCCGTCGACCCAGTGGAAATGGATCTCGCGCCCAGTGCCGTTGTCGATCCAGCGCTGCAGGGCGAGCGCCTGACCGCCTGGCGTGGCGGTTGCTGGCGCGGGCAACCAGACATAGACATCTGTGTTCGCCAGTCGTGCCTCGAAATCCGGCGACGGTCCGTACGGCAGAACATCGACCACCGCGCCCCGCGCTTCCAGCCCCTTTCGCACGATCGGCGCGAGCTGCGCCATCGTGTTGGGATCGACGCGAAGCAGCACGCGCTCACCGCGGGTGACCTGCAGCGCAGACACAATCCGTGCCGCCATCGACTCGTACGGCAGCGATTGAGCGGCCAGTGGCGGCACGGTAAGCACGACGACGGCAAGAGCGACGAGTGCGTCACAACGCGACGGTCGCCTCATAGGATGTTCTAGGGCAGGGCGGCCAGGATCTTCTTGAATTCAGGCTCTGTGAACGCTCGGAGCGTTTCCGAGTGCACATTGCCCTGCATGCCGGTCGACAATGCCAGTTTGGCAGCGGTCTCGTCGTCCGGAGCTTCTGAAATGATCACTACGTCATACTGTCCCATGACGAGATAGATCTGTTTGATGTCCGCGCCCACGGCCTTCGCGGCCGCGCGCCCCGCGTCGATGCGCGCCGGGACTTGCTTAATCGCCTCGGCTCCTTTTTGCGTGTACTTGAGCAACGAAATGTAGGTTGCCATAGGGTGCCTCCCTCAGTCCTTCTCATATACCGGACCGTCAACAGTGCGATGCGAAAGGTATTGCCACTTGCCATCCCGCTGCACGTACACGCGCTGGTACCAAACCGTGAACTGCCTCCGCCCAGGCGCCGCGTTCTTGAAGCGCCCCACGTAGCGTCCGTAGGTGATCACGACATCGCCGTGCACCTCCGTCTTCACTGAGTCGAGTTCGCGGGACGCATACGGCGACTTGGCCACGGTGGCCAACCAATCAGCTCGGCTATCGACGCGAAGCGGTGCTCCGCCCGTGGTCCACCCATCGCCGTGCGTGAAGGTGAACGTTGGGGCGGACGCCGCATCGACGAAGCCGACGTCGCCGCGAACGACTGCCGCCTCGACCTCCCGCTCGAAAGCCAGCACTTCGGCTGAGGAGCGGGAAACACTCGCTGGAGTACCACTGGTGGACTGCCGCGCAGCTGACACTGTAACGAAGACAGCAGTTGTGGCGGCGAAAACCAGGAGGATGCGACTGTGATTCATTTGCTTTCACCCGTTCGGATCGTGACGACCATTCATCCCGAAGAGCACTTGGATTGACGGGCGTGGCCGACTAGAGGGACGCGGTCGGGTGTCACCGCAACCGCGTCGAGTGAGGAGACGGATTGCACGCGCGATTCCGCGCGGGCCTGAGCGAAGTCGAAGGGTCTTCCTTCGGAATCGCGCGTACCAGGATTCAGCGCAATCTACCGGAAGGGATCCGGTGCGCTCTGCTCCGCGATCTGTTGCTCCAACCACGCCTGGAACTCCTCGGCGGTCTGGACGGTCACAAATCCCCGCATCCGCGCGTGACCCAGCCCGCAGAGCTGCGCGCAAGCAATCTCGTACGTGAACTCCGGATTCCCCTTCCGGGTCCTCATCTCTTCGGTCGTGACGGTCGGGATGAAATGGATCGGGATTGTGAGGCCCGGGATCGCGTCCTGCTTCACGCGAAACTCGGGCACGCCGAAGCTGTGGATGACGTCCTTGCTCCTGAGCCTCACGATGATCGGCCTGTTCACGGGTAGATAAAGCTGATTCACCGTCGTGACGTCGTCTTTCGCCGCCGGATCGTCGCGATCGAGTCCGAGCGGGTTCGACTGCAGATCCAGCAGCTTGATGTCCGTGCGGCCGAATACGCCGTCGGGGCCAGGATAGTGGACGTTCCAGGCGAACTGTTCGCCGGTGACCTGGACGGTCAGCGCTTCAGTCGCGGAGGGCATGTCGCCGACCCTCGCGGCCCATAGCGGGATCGCAAAACCGATGAGGAGTACCGCTTCGACAACGGCCACGGCGATCTCCGAGTATTTCGATGCGTTGGACTTCACGCCCGCGTAGTCCGCCACTGGATTCCGCGATTTCCGGAAACGAAAGAGGCAGTAGGCGAAGAACCCACCCCACCCGACGAACAGGATGAGCATGAAGATGTGGATCCAGCCAATCAGGCTGTCGATCTCGCCGCCATGGGCAGACGCAAGCGCCGGGAGTCCGAGCCATTCGGTCATGTTCTCGATGCTCCTCCCTGGAGCTCCGACCATTCATTGTCGAGGTCGGCATCCGCAATGAGCTTTGCGCGTTTGCGGAGATACAAAAAGAACGCAACGAACCCGCCTTGCACCGCAAGCGTGATGGCCAGCAGTACCAGAACGCCGATCTTCGTAGCGTCGATCACCGAGGTTTCTTCCGCCCCGAAGCACACCGGGCAGGCGAAGACGCTCGAGCTGCCGAAGATCATCACGGCCACGGCGGTCGCGAAAGCCTGTCTCGTCACAGCGACCTCGTCTTGCGCAGGAACCACGAGTCGTAGACGACCAGGCCGAGCGCTACGGCGAACGCCACGACGGCCGTGGGCAGGCTGGCGGCATCCCCGCGCCCGAACACGCCCAGGGCCCAGAGACCGAACGTCACCGCGAGGATCGCGGAGAGGAGGATCAACAGGGCGTGGAAGTACCTGAGGTTCATTCCGGAATCCAGAAGCCGTTGTTGTGCGTCAGCACTGGAAGGATCATCAGCACGACGAATTTGAATACGGTGATTCCGAGCACCGCGTAGATCAGTTTCTTCTCGGAGATCAGGTGCATGAAGTAGCAGGCCACCAGCGATCCCTTGATCGTCGCAATGAATAGCGCCACGGCGATCGCCATCGGCGTGGACAGGTCGAGATACGAGACCGCCACCGTAACGATCGTCAGCGCCATGAGCGCAACGAAGACGATGATGTAGACCCTGACGTGCCTGTCGATCTCAGCTGGGTCGTGAGCGGCGTCGGGTGCGTGGTCGCTCGTCGCTGCGTGGTCGCTCGTCATGAATGCCCCTACAGAAGATAGAGCGTCGGAAAGAGGAAGATCCAGACCAGATCCACGAAATGCCAGAAGAGGCCCGAGTGCTCGACCCGGTTGGTGAACCAGACGGGGTTCGTCTTGTAGAGCTTCGCGCCGGGACCCCAGAAATAGGCGTTCACCGCCATCCCGCCGATCACGTGGAGCATGTGCAGGCCGGTCAGGGTGTAGTAGACGGCGAGGAAGTTGTTGGTGCGGGGATACTCTCCCAGATGGAGATGGTGGCTGTATTCGAAGTACTTGACGACGAGGAAGACGCCGCCGAGCAGGACGGTCGCCCCCATGTAAAGCCGAAATTTCCCGAATTGGCGGCGCATCAGCGATGCCCACGCCATCACCATCGTGACGGAGGAGCCAATCAGGACGATCGTGTTGAACGTGGCCATGGGGACGTCAAGGATCGTGTCCCCGCGTGGCCAGCTCGGCGCGCCCGATCGGATCAGGATGTAGCTCGCGAACAGGGCGCCAAACAGCATGACCTCGGACGCCAGGAAGAGCCAGATGCCGATCTTGCCGTTGGTCAGGCCGGTGTCCCGGCGAACCTCGTAGGTGTAGGGAATCTCCATCGCGGATCAGGCCTCGTGCTGCGGCACGAAGTCCTTGGCCGCGCCGGGAACGCTGTACTCATAGGGTCCGCGATACGCTTGCGGGGCCGTGGCAAAATTGCCGTGCGGCGGCGGTGACGGAGACGCCCACTCGATCGTCGTGGCCTCCCACACGTTGTCCTCAGCCTTCTCTCCGTTCCAGATGCTCCAGAAGAAATTGAAAATGAAGGGAATCTGGAAGAGCGCCATCGTCCACGCGCCCCACGAGGAGTAGACGTTCAACTGCATGGTTGGCTGCGCAAAGTCGTAGGCCTGGCCTGCGTCGAACAGGCGCCTCGAGACGCCGGCCATCCCAACCCAGAACATCGGCATGAAGACGATGTTCATGCAGATCATCGAGCCCCAAAAGTGGATCTTGCCGAGCGTCTCGTTCATCTTCCGACCGGTGGCCTTCGGATACCAGTAGTAGATCCCTGCGAAGAGGGCAAAGATTGTCCCCGGCGCGACCACGTAATGGAAGTGGGCGATCACGTAGTACGTGTCGTGCAGCGGGATGTCCGCGATGTTCAAGCCGAGCGGAAGCCCCGTGAGTCCGCCGATGCCGAACATCGGGAGAAAGCCCAGCGCGAAGAGCATCGGCGTGTTGAAGCGGATCGATCCTCCCCACAGCGAGACGACCAGGGCCGTCAGGATCACGACCGACGGGATCGAGATGATCATGGTCGTCGTCTGGAAGAACGCCGCCATCGCCGTTCCCATCCCGGTCATGAACATGTGGTGCGCCCAGACGATGAACGACATGAAGCCGAGGAACACGAGCGAGTAGACCATCGCCCGGTAGCCCCAGAGCGGCTTCCGGGTGTTGTTCGCGATGATCTCCGCCACGATTCCAAACGCCGGCAGAATCAGGACGTAGACTTCAGGGTGCGCCAGGAACCAGAAGAGGTGCTGCCAGAGCACCGTGTTGCCGCCGCCGGCCACGTCGAGCACCTGGCCGCTGACGACGAGGCCGCTCGGCATGAAGAAGCTCGTGCCGGCCACCTGATCCATCAGTTGCATGACGCCCGCGGCCTCGAGCGGCGGGAACGCGAGCAGCAGGAGGAAGGCGGTGACGAACTGGGCCCACACGAAGAAGGGGAACCGCATGAAGGTGAGGCCCTTCGCGCGAAGCTGGATCGTGGTGGCGATGAAGTTGATCGCGCCGAGCAGCGACGAGGTGATCAGGAAGATCATCCCGATGAGCCACATCGTCTGGCCCGTGCCCGCCAGGACGGAGAGGGGCGTATAGGACGTCCAACCCGACTGCGCCGCCCCGCCGGGCACGAAAAAGCTGGCCAGCATCGTGACGCCGCCGAGGAACAGGCACCAGTAGCTCATCATGTTCATCTTCGGGAACGACATGTCCGGCGCGCCGATCTGGAGCGGCAGCACGAAATTCCCGAATCCGCCGACGGCGAGGGGCACCACGCCGAGGAAGACCATGATGGTGCCGTGCATCGCCCCAAGCTCGTTGTAGAACTCGGGGAGCATCGTCCCGCCCGGCATGCGCGCGTCGCCGAAGAGGTTGCCGATGAGCGGCAGCGGCACACCCGGGTAGGCCAGCTGCCAGCGCATCAGCATCATCAGCGAGAAGCCAAAGAGCAGGAACAGGAGCCCGGTGATGCCGTACTGGATGCCAATGACCTTGTGGTCAGTGGAGAAGACGTACTTGCGCCAGAAGCCGAGTTCTTCGTGATGGACTTCGTGCGCGCCGTGCGGCTTGGGTGCGACGACAACGTGGTCGGCCATGTCGCTACTTTGCGCCCGGTACGGCGAACTTGAAGTTCTGGCTCTTGGTTTCGTTGGCAGTTACCGTAATCGTGGCCGTCTGCGTCCCCAGCCTCTCGTGCCAGGCGGTGATCTCGTAGGTGCCTGCGTCGAGATTTGGGATCGAGAACTTCCCGTCCGCACCCGTGACCGCGAAAAATGGATGCGTAAAGACGCCGATGTAGGCGCTCATCCAGGGGTGGACGTCGCACTTCACCTGGAACACGTTCTCCGGCTTGGGGAAGCTCGTGGTCATCTCTTTGACCGTCGCCGGCTGTCCCCGGTTGAACGCCGGGTTGACCTTGGGAAGCGTGTGGATGTTGTGGAGGATGCCGTCGTTGTTGAGAATCCGGTAGGTCTGGCCGACCATGATCCCCATCACGTGCGGCTTGTACACACAGCCGTCCTGATCGAGGGTCACCGGGGTCTTGGGAACGGGAAAGGTCTTCCCGGCCGGCAGCCCCTTCGAGACCCACACCATGATGTTACCCATGGCATTGCCGCTGCCGAGGAAGAGCGCCTCATTCGGCGCCGGTTTTCCTCCGTGCTTCTTATGGCACACCGGCTCGGCGGCCACGGAGAGTGGTTTGAGTGCGGGGGCTTTCCCGTCGAAGATGACGGTTCCCGTGATGGTCGACGCCGCGAACGCGACGCCCGGCCAGACTAACACCGTGACCAGCCCAACGGCCAGACACAACTTCTTCGCGGTCCCGCGCATGCTCAGCTCCTTGGTGATCGCAAGCCTCGTATCCGCCGACGCCGATGCCGAGGCTGCCTTCCGCGTCCCCGAACCGGGCGACTCTACACCGCGCTCACCGTCAGTGCAACCCCTTCCGCAGCCGCGGCCGCCCCGGGTTGACGTTTACGGTCAAGGTCTCGAAGGCTACGGCAGACAACTCAGAAGTTCTCGAAAGCCAGCGATTCGGCCAGCCTCGGGTCGCGCAGTGGTACCAGCGCCTGCCGTCGCATCAGCCAGCTCGCCGACGCCACGAAGCTCCCGCCGACGGCCATGAGCGCAGCGACGTCGAGTAGCGATGGACGGAGCCCCTCGGGATGGAGCGTCGGCATGACCTGCCAGTAGAGATCCACGAAGTGCATGGCGAGGATCCACGTTCCCCCAATGGCCAGCGTCGTTCCGTTCCGCTTGACGCTGCGTCCCATCAAGTAGAAGAACGGAGCAAAGAAATGTCCGAACAGGAGGAGGAGCGAAACCGTCAACCAGGATCCCTCCATCCGCGCTTTGTAGAAAATCGTCTCTTCCGGCATGTTCCCGTACCACATCAGGAAGAACTGGGAGAAGGCGATATAGGCCCAGAACGCTGTGAATGCGAACAGGAACTTTCCGATGTCCTGCAAGTGCTCCGGGCTGATCACCGTGTCGAGCAATCTCGCCCCGCGCATCGCCGGCACGACGACCGAGAGGAGCGCGATGAACCCCACCCACGAGCCCGCGAAGAAATAGACACCGAACATCGTCGAGTACCAGTGCGGCGTCAGCGACATGATCCAGTCGATTGCCGCAAAGGTCTGCGTCAGCGCCAGGACAATGATCGCGGGCCCGGCGAATTTGCGCAGGCGGGCCGACACGCCAGGATCGCCGGTCGCGTCCTGGCCGCGCGAGCCGCGGAAGTACACGATGGCGATGAAGGACCAGATGCCGAAGAACACCACCGTCCGGATCAGGAAGAACGGCACGTTGAGGTATGGCGACTTCCAGCGAAGCAGCGCGTCGTGCTCCACCGCGTCGGCGTGGGTCCACTCGTAGAGATCGTGCATGCCCAAGAGCACCGGGACAAACAAGAGCGCCATGACGGGAATCGTGGCGAAGATCGTCTCCCCGATCCGTCGCAGCACGACCCCCCATCCTCCCTGGGCTGCGTACTGGATCAGCACGAAGAAGAGTCCGCCAAGGGCCAGGCTCATGAAGAACAGGAACGACACGAGCCACGAGAAGAAAAACTGCTTCGGATTCGCCGCACCCAGAATCGCGCAGCCCACCGCCCCCAGCAGGGCGACGACGCCGGCGATCAGCGGAAGACGGTTCCACGCGTGCCCGGGCGGGATCGTGGCTTGCTCAGGCCGCAGCGCCGGCGCGTCGTGTTCGGAGGTCATCTAATGGCTCGCATGCTCGAAAAGGAAGGGGGCCGTTCCGTAG
>JALDXK010000134.1:0-12123 GCA_032155105.1 Acidobacteriota bacterium | reverse complement strand
GCTCGGCATGGACGGTGAGGGCTGGATGCCGTTCCGCGATGCGTTCGAGGTGAAAGGCAAGAAGCTGCGCAACCGCGACGAGCGGCTGCTCAAGTTGTTCGTCGACAACGACAAGCAGGCCTTCGAGAAGGCGGCGCGCATCAACGAGTCCAGCTCGAAGCATCATCTCGGCAACGTCACCCGCACCATCAACATTCCGACGCTTGGCATGATGCTGCTGCATCCGCGCGTCAACGAGCGCTTCGAGTTCACGGACGGCGGCGAGGAAACGATCAGCGGCCGCGTGCTGCGCAAGGCGTTGTATCGCGAGGCGGCGCGGCCGACGCTGATCAAGACGACGCGCGGACGTGATCTCGCCCTCACCGGCACGATTTGGATTGACCCGTTCAGCGGTGCGGTGATCAAGACCGAAATGAACGCCGCCGATCCCGCGGTGCGCTGCCAGGTGACGGTCAGCTTCCGTCGAGACGACGCGCTCGAAATGTGGGTGCCCGACAGGATGGAGGAGTACTACAAGGCGGCATTGGCCGTGGACGACATCCTCGCCACGGCGACCTATACCAACACCCGCAAGTACCGACGGAGTGATCTCGAACGATGACTCGCACCGCCATCTGCGCGCTCGCGATCGCGGGCCTTTCGATCTCAGTGAGCGCCAACGACTGGCCACACTGGCGCGGGCCGGCGGCCACCGGCGTAGCGGCAGCGTCGCCGTTGCCGGCATCGTGGAGCGCAACGGAAAATCTTGCGTGGCAGACGCCGCTTGCGGGCGCGGGTGTGTCGTCGCCGATCGTGTCGGGTAACCGCGTCTATGTGAGCTCGCAGGCCGGTGACGGCCGCCGACGCGACGGCCGGCATCCGACGCTCACGCAAGGCGGCGACCCGGCCACGCAGGGCGAGACGACCCTCCAGCGCCGGGCGCGCGCGAGCGTGGCCTTCATCCTCGAAGCGTTCGATCGCGCGTCGGGCAAGCGGCTGTGGATTCATGAGATGGCACCCGAAGGCGACTTGCCTCCGGTGCACGACAAGCACAACCTGTCGAGCGCGAGCCCGGTCACCGACGGCGAGCGCGTCTACGCCTGGTACGGCACCGGCCAGCTCGTGGCCGTTGATGCCAACGGCAAGCGGGTGTGGTCGAAGCATCTCGGCAAGGAGTACGGGGCGTTCGACATCCAGTGGGGCCACTCCAGTTCGCCGGTGTTGTTCGAGGACACCATCATCCTGCTCTGCTACCATTCCCCGGCGTCGTACCTGCTGGCGCTCGACAAGCGTACCGGTGCGGTCAAGTGGAAGGTCGACAAGCCCGCGGGCCAGGAATCCTACAGCTCGCCGATCGTCGTGCAGGGGCCGTCGGGTCACGAGTTGATCGTGAACTCGAACAGCGGTGTCGAGTCGTTCGATCCGGCGACCGGCAAGTCGTTGTGGACGTATCCGGAAGTGAACCGGTTCCCGATCCCGGTGGCGATGGTCGACGACGGCGTGCTGTATCTGAGCCGCGGCTATCGCAGCAGCCCGTACATGGCGATTCGCCTCGGCGGGCGCGGCGACATCACCAAGACGCACGTCGCGTGGCGCGTGCCTACCGGCGGCCCGTACGTCTCGTCGCTGGTGCACTACCAGGGCGTCCTCTACATGAGCACCGACAACGGCATCCTCTCGGCCGTTGACGCGAAGAACGGCGAGCGGCTCTGGCAGGAGCGCGTCGGCGGCACCTTCAGCGCGTCGCCGATTGCCGGCGACGGGAAGGTCTACTTCGTGAGCGAGGGCGGCGAGACGGTAGTGAACAAGGCCGGCCGCACGTTCGAAGTGATCGCGCGCAACACGCTGAACGGCCATTTCGTTGCGTCACCTGCTGCAGGCGGCGGCAAGGTATTTCTGCGCGCAGATGATCGGTTGTTTGCGGTCGGCAAATAACCGCTGCGACGGGAGGCGGCTGGTTGCTTCTGCTGCCGTCCTGTCGACTGCGCTAGTCGCA
Source organism: Acidobacteriota bacterium (assembly GCA_032155105.1). Classification (GTDB taxonomy): domain Bacteria; phylum Acidobacteriota; class Vicinamibacteria; order Vicinamibacterales; family UBA2999; genus 12-FULL-67-14b. The sequence continues at coordinate 10,148 of JALDXK010000134.1, read as the reverse complement.
GCTTGCGCGGGACCACGCGATTCCAACGTTCGGTTTCTTCGATCCGAGACCCACACCTTTACTCGCGCCGAACAGCAGCTCATCGACGAGATCGCGTCGTCAACCATCGACGAGGTGCGGCGCGTGCTGCCCATGCTGCCGTCGCGAATCGAGTTGACCGTTCGTCCGAGCACTGAGGTCATGAAGGAAACAGGCGCCGCCGCCACGGCGATGCCGCCAACGGGTGTGATGTGGACCGTCGATCCGTCACGGCCTGGTGGTGTGTCGGAAACCGTCCGCACCTGGCTGCGACCGACGTTGTTTCACGAATTGCATCACCTGGCACGAAATCAAGCGCACGTTCCTCAATCACTTGTCGAACGCGCCGTGTTTGAAGGTCTCGCGACGGCATTCGAGAGAGACTTTGCGAACACGCAGCCGCCGTGGGGCCAGTACCCTGAGCAGATCGAATCGTGGGCGAGTGAGCTCATGCGGTTGCCGCCGGATGCGCCAACACGGACCTGGATCTATTCGCATCCGGACGGACGCCGTTGGATCGGCATGCGGGTCGGGACGTATTGGGTCGACCGCGCGATCGCGAAATCCGGACGATCAGCCGCGGACCTGGTCACAACTCCGGTGGATGAGATATTGTCGCTCGCCGGTTGGGCCAAGTAGGTTGACGTCTTTGGGACTTGGGGCTTGGGGCTTGGGGCTTGGTGAGTTGAGCTTCTGTGTCTATGCGCCAACATTAGAGTGTGTCGTTCCGTGAAGTAACTAGCTTTGACGGTGAAGCTTACTGTCAGGATGACCGAGAAAATAGTTGGAGTACACCATAGATGCACGAGCAAATTAGTGCGGTTGCAACCGCGGTTGGTGTTCTATTTGCGGCCTGGCAACTTCACCGCGGCGTGATCCAGAGCCGGACGGACTTCGAAGATCGCGTCGTAGAAGAATATCGTCGCATCTCTCATCGCCTCCCCGTTCGGGCGCTTCTGGGCGACGCTTTAACCGCAGACGAACAAGATGCGTGCCTCTCGACCTTCTACCAGTACATCGACTTGTGCAACGAGCAGGTCTTTCTCAGGGTGACAAGACGCATCAGTGAGCGCACCTGGCTCAATTGGCGAGATGGCATTCGGTCACATCTCGAGCGGCCGGCGTTTGCCATGGCTTGGGAACAGATCAAGCGGCGATCCGGCAAGAGCTTCAACGAGCTCCGCATTCTGGAACAGTCAAACTTTGAGGCTGATCCCGCCAGATGGTAAGAAGCGGCAGTGGAACATTTCACAGCGTCAACCTTTCGTTCAGGAGCGCTTCCGAATCGACAAACCTGCGGCAAGCTCCCGTGATATGAATGATCGGCGTTCTCGCGAACACGTTCCTTCTCCATGGCATCACGAGTCGAAGTTGCATCGGTGCCTGCGCCCGAGGCCGGCCAGCTTGTTCGCGTTCGCGATCGACACTGGGTTGTCAGTAATGTCATTGCCTCGTCAGCAGGCACCGGGCAGCCATCGCACCTTGTCGAACTGACCTCGGTCGAAGACGACGCCTATGGCGATGAGCTGACCGTTTTCTGGGAGGTTGAGCCTGGCACGGTCCTCCTGCCCAAGGCCACGCTTCCGCAGCCGTCCGGTGGGTTTGATGACCCGGACCGCCTTGCGGCCTTCCTCGACGCCGTCCGCTGGGGCGCCATCGCATCAGCCGATACGCGCGCGCTCCAGGCGCCTTTTCGAAGCGGTATTTCGATCGAGGACTACCAGCTCGATCCTGTCGTTCGCGCCCTGCAGATGGCGCGCGTCAATCTGTTGATCGCCGACGATGTCGGTCTGGGAAAGACCATCGAGGCGGGGCTGGTCATTCAGGAATTGCTGCTGAGGCATCGCGCGCGAACCGTGCTGATCGCTTGCCCGGCAAGCCTCTGCCTCAAGTGGCAGGCCGAAATGCACGACCGCTTCGGACTCGAGTTCCGCATCGTCAATGCGGAGGCCGTGCGCGAGCTGCGGCGCGAGCGGGGAGTCGGGGCAAACATCTGGACCCACTTTCCGCGACTCATCGTATCAATCGACTGGCTCAAGTCACCGCGGGCGATGGTTCTCCTCGACGCGGTGCTGCCCGTCGACACCAACGTCTATCCGAGACGGTTCGACCTTCTGGTAGTTGACGAGGTCCATCAGTGTGCGCCGGCCGGGCGCGGCGCGTACGCGACAGACTCACAGCGCACCGCGACACTACGGCGTATCGCACCACACTTCGAACACCGGCTGTTTTTGTCGGCGACACCTCACAACGGCTATTCTGAGAGCTTTACCGCGCTGCTGTCGATGCTCGATCCGCAGCGGTTTGCCCGCGGCGCGAAACCGTCAGACGACGCCCAACGACGGGTGCTGGTCCGCCGCATGAAGTCGGAGCTGCGCGCCGAGTTGCCGCTGAGGCCCGACGGCACACCGCGATTTCCTGAGCGGCAGGTGTTGCCATTTGCGATTCGCTACCCGGCCGCAGAACGCGAAGTGCACGATCTGCTTCGCGCCTATACCGCGTTGCGTCGCAAGCGCGCCGCCGCCGGAGCATCGAGAACGGCAACCGAATTCGTCACACTGCTCCTCAAGAAGCGGTTGTTCTCGTCGCCGCGCGCGTTCTTGAAGACCCTGCGGGAACACATGCGCACCCTGTCGCGCCGGGGCGCCGCCGAACACGTTTCCGAGGCACGGCTTCGCGCCGAGTTCGACCGGCTCGAAGAGGACGTCGATTCAGACGACGCGGTCGATGAACGCACGCACGACGCCTTGGCTACAGCGGCCAAGGCCGCCGAGCCTCTGGCGAAGGAGGAACAGTCGCTACTAGCGCGAATGCTGCAATGGGCCGAAGCCGAAGAGCACCGCCCCGATGCGAAGGCGAGGCATCTGCTCGACTGGCTGACAGCAACGTGCAAACCGGATGGCCGCTGGAACGACGCACGGGTGATCGTATTCACCGAGTATCGCGATACGCAGCAGTGGCTGTTCGACCTGATGGTGCGGGAAGGGTTGGAAGCCGAACGCATCGCCCTAATGTATGGCGGTCTCGAAGAAGACAAGCGCGAACGGATCAAGGCGGAGTTCCAGGCACCGGCCGATCGCTCGCCGATCCGGATCCTGCTGGCGACTGACGCGGCCAGCGAAGGGATCGATTTGCAGTTGCAGTGTCACCGTATGGTCCACGTCGAGATCCCGTTCTCGCCAACTCGCCTCGAGCAGCGCAACGGTCGCATCGACCGCCACGGCCAGCCCAGCCCCATCGTCCAGATTCATCATTTCGTCGGCGAAGGCTTCGAGAAGGCCACGCCTGGTTCGCTCGAAGGCGACCTGGATTTCCTGTGGCGCATCGCGACGAAGGTCAACGCGATCCGCGATGACCTTGGCACCGCAGGACCCGTGCTCGCCCAGCAGGTGGAAGAGGCGATGCTCGGGAAGCGCGCGGTCGTAGACGAAGCGCCGATTGAGCGGGCGAAGGAAAAGGCGAGCCGGACGGCTCTGAAACTTGAGCGGAATCTGAAGCAGGAGATCGCGCGGCTGCGTGAGCAACTCGATCTCAGCATCGAAGAATTGGGCATCACTCCGGACGCCGTTGGAAGGGTGGTGGCGACCGCGCTCGAGTTAGCGAGGCAACCAGAGCTGCGTGCCACTGCCGGCAAGCCGCGTTGCTTCAAGGTCGGCGCATTGTCGAACGCGTGGGCGCTGGCGAAGGTGGGACTCGCGGATCCACTTACGGGAAACGAACGGTTCATCACGTTCGACCATGCGATTGCGGAACGCGATCGCGATGTGGTCCTGGCACATCTCGAGCACCGGCTGGTGGCGCAGTCTACACGGCTGCTGCGCGCCGAGATCTGGAAAAGCGGCGGCGACCGCTCGTTGCATCGGGTGTCGGCATCCGTGTCGTCCGATCGATCGCTGGCGCAGCCAGTGGCGTTGGCCCACGCTCGCCTGGTCGTGACCGGCAGGGAAGGCGACCGGCTGCACGAGGAAGTGATCGTCGCCGGTGGCGCCATTCGCCAGCGACGCTTCTCGCGGCTTGGCGTCGGCGACAGCAAGAAGGTGATGGCGTCTGCCACCGCGGAGCCTGCGGACGCAGCCGCACAGCAGCGTCTCGCGGAGGAGTGGTCCGCCATCGAGGATCCGCTGTATCGGGCGCTCGAATCCCGCGCCGATGAAATCACCGCCAGCCTGGCGCGGCGCCTGCAGGAACGTGCCGAAGCCGAAGCCGCCAACATCGCTACAGTTCTTGGTGATCTGCGACAGAACATTACGCTTGCATTGACCGACCTAGAAGGTGCCGGCGGCCAGCAGCTCAGGCTTCAGCTCGAAACTGATGACCAGCGCGTGCAGCTCGATCGCGATGTCGATGCCCTGCGGGAGCGGCTGGCCGAGATTCCAGACGAGATCGTCCGCGAGCAGAGGGCGGCGCGCGCTCGCTATGCAGAGCCCAAGTACCGTCTGTTCCCCGCGGCCGTCACGTTCATCGTGCCCGCCGGAGGCGCGGCATGAAGCGCCGCCGCACCGTGGCATCGGTGCACAACGACTGGCTGTCGCTCGTCGAGCCGGTGGGCGCGTTCCTGACGCTGCCTGTGCTGAAGCGGGCGCTCCCGAATGGCATCGCGCCGCTCGAGGCCGACCTGCGGGCCGAGGTACGTCAGCGCCTCGACTCGCTAGGTAGAGATGTGGCGGCAAGAACCGGATGGCTGCAGTTCCTGCTTCGCGATCTTCTCGGCTGGGGCGATCGGCTCCGCGAGGACCTGGCAGTTCCCGCGCACGTGCGGCATACCGTGGCGGAGCGCCACACGTTCTTGCGCCCGACGTTTGCGTTGATCGAACCGGTCGCCGGGCAGCCCGACCGGGTGCGTCTCGTCGGCGTGCGGTGGCCCTTGGGCACGAAGCTCGACGCACGACCGTCGCGCGACGAGCAGGGCCGACCCACGGATTGGGCGGCGACTCCAATCGAGCGGGCGGCGACCTTGTGCCGCGCTGCCAATGTGCCGCTCGCGCTCGTCACCGACACCGACCGATTCGCGCTCGTGTGGGCGCCGGTGAAAGGACCGACCGGCCACGCGATCTTCCCGTCCGCGCTCTTCGGCGAGGAACGGCTCCTGCTCGATGCGTTCGTCGCGGTGCTGGGCGCGCAGCGGTTCTTCGCCTTCGCCGAAGGCGAGACCCTCGAGTCGCTGCTTCACGAAAGCGGCTCGGCGCAAGCCGAGGTCACCGACCGGCTCGGACGCCAGGTCCGCAGCGCCGTCGAGCTGCTGGTGGGTGCCTTCTCGCGCGCCGATCGGTCAGCCAGGGGCGCCCTCTTCGGCGACGTCCAACCGGTGGAGGTCTACAACGCCGCCGTCACCGTGATGATGCGCCTCGTCGTGCTGCTCGCCGCCGAAGAGCGCCGGCTGCTGCCGGCCGACGATGCGATCTACAGCGCGTCGTACTCGGTGCTGACCGCGCGCGATCAACTCGAGCGTGACGCCCAGCGCGATGGCGTGGAGACGCTCGAAAAACGTCACACCGCCTGGCACCGGCTGCTGGCCACCTTCCGGGCCGTGCACGACGGCATCGATCACGATCGCCTGCGGCTGCCTGCGTACGGCGGTGGACTGTTCGATCCGCGCCGTTATCCGTTTCTCGATTCGCCACCGATTCCCGTCGACGATCGCACCACGCTCGCGGTGCTCGACGCATTGCAGGTGCTGACCTTCCGCATCGGTGGCGTGACGGAAGCGCGCCGTCTCAGCTACCGCAACCTCAGCGTCGAAGAAATTGGTCACGTCTACGAAGGTCTGCTCGATCACGGCTGCGCCCGCGTCGGCAACGACATCGTGCTCGGCATGCTCGGCAGCAAAGGTGATGAGCCCGAGATCCGGCTCAGCGATCTCGAGCGCGAACTGCGGAAGGGCGACGACGCGTTCGCTGCGTGGCTGGCCGAACACGGCGGGCCGACCGCGGGCACGACGAAGAAGCGGCTGTTTGCCGAAGCCGAACCTGAGTGGGACCATCGTCTTCGCGCGGCGTGCGACAACGACGATGCGATTTACGATCGCGTGTTGCCGTTTGCAGGCCTGCTGCGCGAGGACCTGCGTGGCATGCCCGCGATCTTTCTGCCTGGCACGCTGTATGTGACGCAGACGTCGCTGCGCCGCGACTCGGGTACTGCCTACACCACGCCGGAGCTGGCCGACGAAGTTGTCAAGTACACGCTGGAGCCGCTGGTCTACTCGCCAGGCCCGGCCGAAGGCGCCGATCCGGCCGAGTGGAAGTTGAAATCGTCCGCGCAGTTGCTGCAGTTGAAGGTCTGCGATCCGGCCGTCGGCTCCGGCGCGATCCTCGTTGCGGCGTGCCGCTTCCTGGCCGATCGCCTCGTGGAAGCGTGGCAGGGCGAAACCGGTCAGGGCGCGCGTGTGGCGATGCTGGAGGGCGTGCCCGAAAGTGAATGGGTGCGCGTGGCGCGGCAGGCGGTGACCGACCGCTGCCTCTACGGCGTGGACAGAAACCCCATGGCGCTCGAGATGGCCAAGCTCTCGCTGTGGCTCACCACGATGGCGAAGGAGCGGCCGTTCACATTCCTCGATCACCAGCTGCGCTGCGGCGACTCGCTGCTCGGGGTCACTAGTCTTGATCAGGTGCGGTGGGTCCACCTCGATCCGGCGCGGGGCGAAGCGTTGTGGACGGCGCGGCCGCTGTTCGACGCTCGTAAGGCGGTCGACTTGCGCGTCGATGCGGCGCTCGAGAAGGCGCGGCAGCTGGCGGCCGTCGATGTGCGCTCGCTCGACGACGTGGAGAAGAAACGGCGTCTGCATGAAGACGTAATGACGTTGCTGTCGCCCCTCGAGGCGCTGGCCGATGTCGCTGTCGGCGCTGCGCTGGCCGCGGCCGGCGGCGAGGGCGCTGCTGACGACGAGGATGATGATGAGCGTCCTGCATGGCTGAAGAAAAAGCGTGGCGGATGGCAGGCGAGGACCGACAACCTGCTGGCTGAACTCGCCGATCAAATCGATACTGCGTTCGACGAAACGGCCACACGCGAGCAGAGCGAACGCGCCCTTGGCGAGATCCGCGACAAGTCGTCGTACTGGCTCGACACCGGCCGCCCAGAGTTGGCGCTTGATCGCCGTTGCCTGCACTGGCGGCTCGCGTTCCCGGAGGTGTTCCTCGCCGACGGCCGCTCCGGCTTCGATGCCATCGTCGGCAACCCGCCGTTCCTCGGCGGGCAGCGCATCACCGGCGCCCTGGGCACGCCGTATCGCGACCTGCTTGTCGAAGCCCTCGCCAAAGGCAAGCGCGGTAGCGCCGACCTCGTGTCCTATTTCTACTTGCGCGCGTTCGAATTGTTGCAGACGCCAGGAGCGTTTGGGTTGCTGGCGACGAACACGATCGCGCAGGGCGACACCCGTGAGGTTGGGCTCGATTCGCTCGTGGAGCGTGGAGCAACGATCACGCGTGCGGTGCCGAGCGAACCGTGGCCCGGAACGACTTCACTTGAGATTGCGAAAGTGTGGATAGCTAAGGGAGATTGGCGTGGCATGTATGACTTGTCGGGCACCTCTGTAAAGGGCATCTCGCCGATGCTCATCGTCCCTGGGCGCGTGTCCGGAACGCCCTATCGACTGAAGGCGAACGAAAACAAATCGTTTCAGGGGTCGATTGTTCTGGGAATGGGTTTCGTTATGCAGCCTCATGAGGCGCAGGCTCTTATCAAAAGGGATCAACGGAATCAGGAAGTGCTATTTGAGTTCTTGAACGGCGAAGATCTGAATTCGCGCCCGGACCAATCTCCGAGTCGTTGGGTCATTAATTTTCGTGATTGGCCACTTGACCGTTCTGGCGAAGGGAGATGGAACGCCTCTACGGACGACGAACGGAGATTGTGGTTGCGTTCTGGTAGCGTGCCTTCTGACTACCCAGGAAGCGTTGCGTCTGACTACCCGGACGCTTTGGCTCTTGTCAAAGCAAAAGTGAAGACAGAGCGAGACAAGCTCGCTCACGGTGATGCGACGGCGAGAGATCGAGCGCGGCGCTGGTGGCAGTTTGGGCGACCCACGATGCTGCTCTACTCAACAATTGAGCCACTTCGTCAAGTGATTGCGGTGGCGGCAACAAGTAGGACCCTTGGATTTGCAATGGTGCCTTCAACGCACGTATTTTCGCACGCGACCTACGTGTTCGCGTTCGATGATCCGAGCGTAGTGGCGGTCCTTCAAAGCACCGTGCATGACGCGTGGGCCCGCGAGCGCGCGTCCAGCATGAAAGGCGACCTTCGCTATACCCCCACTGACTGCTTCGAAACTTTTCCAATGCCAGAACTTGCGAACGTCGATCAGTCAGTGGCTAATGAATACATGGATCTACGTCTTGCCATCGCAACCGCGGACGCGGTTGGCCTAACGCGAATCTACACTCACTTCCATGATCGCTCTGAGACGAGCGCGAGTATTAAGAAGCTTCGCGAGCTACAGGTTCAAATGGACCGTGCAGTGTTATCAGCGTATGGTTGGGAGGCAAACTGGAAACATGACTTTCACCAAGCGAAGGATGGCTTACGCTTCGGAATTGTTCCAGACGCACGGCGTGAACTGCTCGAACTCATACTCGAATTGAACCACCAACGCTACGCGGAAGAGGTCGCGGCGGGCCTGCACGATGCGGCCAAGTCAAAAAGCGCAAAGGGATCCAATAAAGCACGAGGCAGAAAGCCAAAGGCAGAGCGTCAGATCGTGCTGCCGACCGACTGACCGATGACGCGCGAGCGGCTGGCCAACTTCATCGCGGCGGGCGAGACGCTGGACGTCGAATTCAAAGGCGAAGATACCCGCCCGCTGTCGGATTCAGATCTCGTCGAATCCGTCGTCTGCCTCGCCAATCGGCCAGGCGATGATCCCGGTTGGCTCGTAGTCGGCGTCGAAGACGATGGGCGCGTCACCGGCGCACGGCCTCGACATGGCGCCGCGACCGATCCGCTGAGACTTCAAGCGCTGGTTGCCAATCGCACGCGACCCTCCATCACTCCTCGTATTGAAGTCCTCGACCTCAACGGCAAGCCAATCATCGTCGTCGAAGTTCCGGCGGCTCGGTCGCCGGTGGGCACGAGCGATGGCAAGTACGTCCGACGTACGCTCGGTGGTGACAGCCGGCCCGCATGCCTCCCGTTCTCGTTCCACGAGATGCAAGCGCAGCAGGCCGACCGCGGCGTCCTCGACTACTCGGCGCTGACTGTCGAAGGCGTGCGCTGGGACGATCTCGATCCGCTCGAGATCGAACGCTTCCGCCGCGTGGTCCGCGAAGGCAGCGGCCGCGGCGACACCTTGCTGCTCGACCTGCCCGACATCGAACTGGCCAAGGCGCTGGGCGCCGTCGAGGCCAACCACAAGGTCCGTGCCGTCCGCATGCTGGGCATCCTCCTGTTCGGTCGTGAAGATGTGATCCGCCGCGTCCTTCCCACGCACGAAGTGGCGTTCCAGGCGCTGTCCGGCGTGAGTGTCGAAGTCAACGACTTCTTCCGTTGGCCGCTGCTGCGGGCGATGGAGGAACTGGAGGCACGGTTCCGCGCGAGAAACCGCGAGCAGGAACTGATGGCGGGACTGCTGCGCATCGGGGTCCCCGACTATTCGCCGCGCGCGTTCCGCGAAGCGGTGGCCAACGCGCTCATCCACCGCGATTACTCACGCCTCGGCGCCGTGCACGTGCAGTGGCACGCGGATCGTCTCGAGCTGTCGAACCCCGGCGGACTTCCCGAAGGCGTCCGCCTCGACAACCTTCTCGTCACACCGCCTCGTCCGCGCAACCCGCTGCTCGCCGACGCCTTCAAACGCGCCGGCATCGTCGAACGGACGGCGCGCGGCATCGACACGATCTTCTTCGAGCAGCTTCGCAACGGCCGGCCGGCGCCGTCATACGCGCGCAGCACTCAAGCGAGCGTGGTGCTCGTGTTGCCCGGCGGTGACGCGAACCTGGATTTCGTGCGCCTTGTCGTGGAAGAAAATCAGGCGGGTCGCCTGCTGGCGCTCGACGATCTCCTGATCCTGAACGCGATGTGGCTCGAACGTCGGCTAACCGCAGCCGAAGCGGCGCGGCTCATCCAGAAACCCGAAGCGGACGCACGGGTCCGGCTCGGAAACCTGGTGGAGTCCGGACTGGTCGAGGCCCGCGGCG
>JALDXK010000133.1:0-12130 GCA_032155105.1 Acidobacteriota bacterium | reverse complement strand
GTTCATGCGGCTCGGCCAGGTCCGTGACCGCGACCGCGCCCTGCCCGTCGGGCTCATTCGTATCGGGGTGAACTCTGTCACCATCGTTACGCGGGGGGTCGGCCAATGGGTCATGCGCGCGCATCGCGCGCCGCCCTGTGCGTCGCGCAAGGTTCCTCGCAATTCGGTTGTTCCCTGCTGCGCGGCAGCAGCGGCCGGCACCACGAGCAGTAGCAGGAGCACGAGTGGCTGTAGAACTGGCAACATGATTCCCCCAATCGTCGAGCGCGCGTTGTGCGCTCCGACGCTGCAAGGCGTGTGCCTTGTTCGCCCGTCGGCGATCGACTTGACAGCAGTCGACCGCCGTCGATCGCCGCGAGATGTCGCGAGTGTGACGAGATATTGCCAGGCAGGCGTGACCGCGTGTGGCCCCACGCCTCTCTCTCCAGGCGGCATATCAGAACCGGACCTGGACTCCGAGTCGAATGACTCGCGGCGCGACAATGCCGCTGATGGTGTTCGCGTTCGATGCCGCCTGGTTGGGGTTGATCGCGAGCACGGTGTTGGCGTTGGTCAGGTTGAAGATATCCAGCGTCGGCGTCACTGATCGGCGGCCGAAACGAATGGCCTTGTCGAGCCGGAAGTCGACCATGTGGATGTTGTCGAGCCGCACGTCGCCGAGCGAGTCGAGCAGGATTTCCTGCCGCCCCGCGCCGTTGGCGCGGTTCGGGCTCAGGATGTATTGCGGAAACGGATAGCCCTGGCGGCCGTTGTAGAACGCCGCGACATTGACGTCATACGGCAATGTGTAGCGTCCGCCCAGCTTCATCAGCCATCGAGCATTGGTGTAGATGTTCCCGATGCCGCTGCCACCCGATTCCGGCGCATAGATCTGGCCCGGCGGGCAGACCGCCGTGCCGACGCCACCGACCGAGTTTGCCGTGCAGGTGGGGTCCTCGAACGCCGCCGGCGAATCCCAGTGATCTCGCGCGTTGTTGAAGGCCAGGCTCGCATTCATCTGCCAGCGATTGGTGTAGCGCCGTTGGAAGGTGAGCTCGAAGCCGTTGAAATCGCGATACCGGTCGGGAATGTTGGTATAGATGTTCGCCGACGGGATGCGGATCGTCGGCTCGAAATAGGTCACGGTCTCGCAGCGCGCACCGGACGGACAGGTGGCCGGTGTAAAGGTCACCGCACGATAGGCGTCGCTCGTGAAGTCGCGCAGGAAGTTCCCCGCTGCATCCGTTACGACGCGGTCGTTCCACCGGAACCGATCGTACCTGCGCCAGATGTAGTTCGCGCGCTCGTGATCATCGCCGCAGGTGAGGCTCCGCTCAGGCAGGAACGTTCATTGCTATCAACCGCGTAGATGTTCGAACTCTTGCGCTCGATGTCGTGGCGCACGGTCATTCGGCGAACAGCCGCCGAGGTCGCCGAGGACGGCTGCTTCGGTCTGGCCGCACAGCTGGCGTTCTATTTTTTGCTCGCGCTGTTTCCGGCGCTGCTGTTTTTCGTCGCCTTGATCGGCTATGTGCCGATCGAGAATGCGCTCGACGAGTTGCTGTCGACGCTGGGCACGGTGGCGCCTCGTGAGCTCGTCGCTCTGCTGCGTACGCAGCTCGAGGAAATCACCTCGGGCAGCCCCGCCAGCCTGCTGACGCTTGGCATCATCGGTGCGATCTGGAGCAGCTCCGCGGCGATGGTGGCGATCATCGACGCGCTCAACCACGCCTATGACGTCAGCGAGTGGCGCCCGTGGTGGAAACGGCGGCTGGTCGCACTGGGGCTGACGATCGCGCTCGCCATTTTCATCATCGTCTCGCTCGCGCTCGTGCTGATCGGTCCCGATGCGGCTCGGCGTGCCGCTGGCTGGCTGGGCGCGGCCCCGATTGCGGCCGTTGCCTGGTCGCTACTGCGATGGCCGGTGATGATCATGCTGGTCATCTTCGGCGTCAACCTGGTCTACTATTTCGCGCCCAACCGTACGGCCAGATGGGCGTGGGTCACGCCGGGCGCGATTCTCGCGACCACTCTGTGGATTCTCAGCTCGTTCGCCTTCAAGTTCTACGTCGTCAACTTCGGCAATTACACGGCAACCTATGGCGCGATCGGCGGCATCATCGTCACCATGTTGTGGTTCTACGTGTCGAGCGTCGCGATTCTCATCGGCGCCGAGTTGAATGGGGTAATCGAGAAAGAGCGGCAACCGATCACGCGCCGTATTGAGGACCCCTCGCTGCGGCAGCCGCCGGCGGGACCACGGCGGTCGCATCAGATCGCCGCGAACCACTGGAGTGATCCCCGAAGCCGGCAGAGGTCATGACGCTCGGTCGCGAAAATGGCGCTGGCGCGCGTCGGCCCGCCTAACCATTCCGACACACGCGCCACTATCGTCAACGACGATGACCTGGCGGATGCGATGTGCCCGGGCGGTGGCGACGATTGCATCGATTGGTGCCGTCAGTCGCACGCTCACGACTGGCTGCGTCATGGATTGCTCCGCCGTATGTGCCATTGGGTTCTTCCCCTCGGCAACGATACGGTCGACCAGGTCCCGATCGGTAATGACGCCGATTGGCCGGCCCTCGACGTCGGTCACGACGACCGCGTCCACGTGCGAGTGGCGCATTAATTGAGCGACCATGTCGATGGTAGTCGTGCCAGAACAACAGATTGGATCGCTCGTCATCAGGCGCTCGGCCCGCGGGACGAGCGCCCGACGACGTCCGGAGCGCGACACATGGCCCCGAAGGATCAGCATCGCCGCGCCGACGCCAACGATGGCGCCAGCGCGGACCAGGATTGCGGCAGGACGTGAGTTCATTGGCGTGACCTCGGTGTCGGATTAGCACTCGATCGAGCAAACAGGACGCCACATGCTGTGGCATTGAGACGCACTTTCCTATTAGTCGTTGGCGGTTTATCGCCCTTTATTAATCGTTGTCCGTCAGCGACGGAAGAGGACCCGGCCGTGCCGCCGGGTAACGTCGATGCTCCTATGGATGTGATCGCGGGTGGCCGTCACACTCGCAACATTTCGCGCGAATGGCGGGCGCGTGAACACCCTCGACCCGACGCGCGACATGGATCGCCGGTTGCAGCGACGATAGCAGGAGGCATCATGCGACACCTGATGAAATACCTCATCTACCTGGCTGTTGCGGCCGCCGGGGTACCAGCGGTCGCTGCACACACTGCTGCCGCTCAAACACTAGACGAGCTCACCGCGAACGCCGTCCGCGAGCATCTCGACGCAGCAGAGGATCTGACCGAATCCCTGCTGCGATGGAAGCACGTCGTCACCGGCGTTGCTGGCGACGACATCAATGCGAGGAAGGCGCCGGTGAACACCTCGATCTCGATCGACCGCAACGACGCGAAGCGGCTCAGCGATCTGGCCGCCGCATTGCTGGCTCAGCTGCCACAGCGTGGCGCCGGTTCGACGATGATGCGTGGCGATCTCCGATCACACGTCGAGAAGGCGGATCAGATTGCGCGCGAGCTGTTGCCATCCGGTTCACACACGGTGACCGCTCACGGCAACCGCACGACCGACGGCTCAGGCAGCCTGGTCACGATCGACCGGACGTCTCTCGAACGCCTCGACATCGAGCTCGACGCCATCGAGATGATTCTCCCTCGCGTGACGAGACCGGCATCTCCTTAGCGCGCCGCGAGGGAGTGCCGTGGAAGGGCGCGGGCGCCGACCGGACCTCCGCGCCCCGCGCCCTTCGTTCCCTTGGCGATGTCGTCGCGCGGCGTCGGTCCCATAACGTCAATCTGACGATGTGTTGCGGCGGCATCGCTGTTCTCACGCCTGATCGTCGCCGCGCCCTCGCAACCGACAAGGCGGACGACGGCAGCGCGGTGCGGCAAATCTTGCAGAGGCCGTGGCAGCGGCCATATTCACCCGTAATGCAGTGCCCGGCCGACTGACGTGAATTGAGGAGGCGACGATGCAACGATTTCGAAGATGCGCTGTCGCGGTCATCGCGACCGCATTGGTATCGGCGGCGGCGGCCGCCCAAGAGGCAACCACCGGCGCCATCCAAGGCCGCGTGGTCGATGCGCAATCGCTCGCGATCCCAGGCGCCACCGTCGTCGTGACCGGACTGCAGGGAGCGCGGACCTTCGTCACTGACGAGCAGGGGAACTTCCTGGTCGCCTTTGTCACGCCCGGAACCTACGACGTGCGCGTCGAATTACAAGGTTTCCGGCCGTCCGGTGTCGACGATATCGCCGTCGCGCTCGGTGAGCGGGTGTCGCTTGATCCGATCACGCTGCGCGTCGGCCAGCTGACCGAGGCCGTGGAGGTGGTGGCGAGCGAACCCGTGGTCGACATGACCAACACGTCGGTGGGCGCCAGCCTGCAGAGCGACTTCCTATCGCGGCTGCCGACCCAGCGCAATGTCAGTGACGTCGTGCAACTGTCGCCGGGCGTCACCGACAGCGGCCGGGTCGGGTCCGCCAACGTGTCCATCTCCGGCGCGAGCGGACTCGAGAACCAGTACGTGATCGACGGCGTCAACGTCAGCAACCCCGGCTACGGCGGCATCGGTTCCTATTCGATCGTCTTCGGCTCACTCGGGCAGGCGGTGCCGTTCGATTTCGTGGACGAAGTGCAGGTGCGCGCCGGCGGCTACGAAGCGGAGTTCGGGCAGGCCACCGGCGGCATCGTACAGGCGGTCACCAAGAGCGGCACCAACAGCTTCAGAGGTAGCGGCTTCACATACTGGCAGCCCGACGCGTTGGTCGCCGACTTCATGCAGACCACATTGCCGAACGCCACGCGCGGACCAGAGGCGGTGAACACCACCGACACGTTCGAGAGCGATGCCGGATTTGAAGCGGGCGGTCCGATCTGGCGCAATCACATGTTCTTCTTCGGCGCCGTCGACCGCCAGTGGACCCGCACCTCCCTGATCGCGCCGGAGGGGTTTCCGCTCCGCGATCTCGGGCCGGTCGATCGCGAGCGCAGCGCCGTGGCGTACTCCGGCAAGGTCACATACCAAGTCAATAGCGTGAATCGGCTCGACTTTTCGGTGTTCGGCGATCCATCGAGCGGCGCCTCCGGCCCGCAGCGGCGAACGGCGCTGTTGCGAACGGACCTGGCGGGTTTCAGCGAGATCGATTACGGCGGCCACAACCAGACGCTGCGCTACGAATCGGTGCTGACCCCGAGCTGGCTGTTAAGCGCCTCGGTGGCGCACGCCGGCAACTCGATTGAAGAGCGCCCGTCGGTGAACGAATGGTCCGTGACCGATTCGACATTCACGCCGGATCGCATCAGTGGCGGCATCGGCTTCTACGAGGTCGGTAACGACGGCCGCAATCTGCAGCTGCAGGCCAAGACGACCTACCTGTGGAGGGCTCACGAGTTCCGCGGCGGGTTGCTGTTCGAAGACATCGACTACGACAACATCATCGATCGCACCGGACCATCGATCACGCTGCCCGACGGCACCCAGACGGCGACCGGTGCCCAGATATTGGTGCTGCCAGATCCGACCTTGGGCAGAATCTATCGCGTCACGCGCGCCAACATCACGAACGTGCGGCAGACTCAGCAGCAGTACTTCTCGTTCTTCCTGCAAGACACCTGGCAAGTCGGGCAGCGGTTGACGATCAAGCCCGGTCTGCGGTACGAACAGCAGGAGCTCGTCGGCAACCTCGAGAGCTTCACCTGGGACGGTAACTGGGCGCCGCGCCTGGGCGTCACCTACGATCCGCTTGGTGAGGGCCATTGGAAGGTTTTTGGCAGCTGGGGTCGCTTCTTCGCCAAAATTCCGAACGACCTCGCCGCGCGCGCGCTGTCGGCGGACGCCGACTACTTTGACGCCGCCTTGACACGGCCCATCCCGGACGGCGTGGCAGCGGGCACGCCGTCAACGGAAACCCACTTCGTCACCGCCGGTCTCAGTGCCGCCGACTTCGATCCCGATTCCCGAGCGACGTATTCGGACGAGTGGCTGGCGGGGACAGAGTACGAGCTGTGGAGCGGGCTCAACGTGGGTCTCACCTACCAGCATCGCAACTTCGGCCGGGTCCTCGAGGACGTGGGGACCCTGCCGATGGTCGCCTACTTCCTCGAAGACGTGCCGGGCAGCGACAGCGTCGAGTACTTCATCACCAATCCAGGCCCCGGTACCCCGGTCAGCGGTGATCTCGGCGTGCCGATCGCCTTCGAGGAACCCATCCACGATTACGATGCGGTGACGCTGACGGCGTCGAAACGCTTCGGCGATCGCTGGGCCTTGCAATCGTCGTATCGGTGGTCGAGACTCGAGGGAACCTTCGAGGGCTTCTTCCGCAACGACAACGGCCAGTCCGATCCGGCGATTACCTCGCTGTTCGATTTTCCGACCAACGATCCGACGTATACAACGATCGGCGCGCCGCTCGAGGGCTTCCGCGGCGACATCCGCTACCTCGGCGCGTTGGGGCGCGGACCATTACCACTCGATCGTCCGCATCAGTTGAAGGTATACGGCAACCGCATGTTCGGCGACGGCCTGAACGTCGGCCTTGGCCTGACCAGTCAATCGGGTACGCCGTTGACCGCGTTTGCGGCCAACCCGCTCTATGACAGCCCTGGTGAAATTCCCGAGACGCCACGTGGCGCGGGCATCGAGACGATCGACGGCTTCCGCACGCGCACGCCGTGGACCACCACGGTCGCGCTTCACGCCGATTACGCCTTCACGATCAGCGGCCAGCAGCGGCTGACGCTGGTGGGAGACATCTTCAACCTCCTGAACACACAGGAAGTCGTCAACTACGACTACTACACGGAGGCGAATTTTGGCGTGCCGAACCCTGACTTCGGCCGGGCCATCGAATTCCAGCAGCCGCTTGCGCTGCGCATCGGTGCACGCTATCAGTGGTAAACGTCGCCGGGTCATCTTCGTCGCGTCGGCAGCCCTGATCCGCGAGACAGGGTTGCCGGCAGCGGCGGTTTAGGAGTCGGTCGGGTGCCAGACCATGCGCGATCAGGCCGTCCGACGTCGAGCTTGGTGAAATTGATGGACTTACTCTCAGATGCACTCAGGTCCGTCCGTTTCTGCGGATCGTCATTCTTCACCGCCGACTTTTCCTCGCCGTGGGCGGTGGTGTCCCCCAACCCGGACCTGCTCGCTACGATCATAATGCCGGAGGCGGATCAGATCTCGCTGTTCCATATTTTGTTGGAGGGGCAGTGCATCGTCGACTGGGCGTTCGGTTCGCGGATGCAAATGGAAACTGGCGACGTGTTGGTGTTGCCGCATGGGCATGCCCACACGATGCGCAGCGAGGACGGCGCCACGCCGACGCCCTTGAATCACGTGCTGTCACGACCGGTTGCGGACGCGTTGCCGAACGTGCGCCTGGGTGGCGGTGGTCGAACAACCCGGTTCATTTGTGGATACCTGAACTGCACTCAGCGGTCCGTGGCGATGTTCGCGGCGTTGCCGTCGGCGTTAATCGTCCGAAGACGGACGCACTACCGAACTGTCGAAGCGACCGGCAGTACGCCATCAGGTGAAGTCATGCACGTGCCACAGGAGTCCAGCACGTGGCTGGCCTCCACGGTGAACTTGACGGCTGCGGAGGCCCTCGCTGCCCGTCCGGGTAATGCCGCAATGATCGGACGGCTCACGGAGTTGATGTTCGTCGAAATCATTCGCGAGTACCTGCAGCGGGTGAACCCGCGCGCACGGGGATGGCTGGCGGCCGTCAAGGATCCGTATGTCGGCAAGGCGCTGCGGCTGCTTCACGAGAGCCCGACGCGGCCATGGACCGTCGACGCGTTGGCCCATGAAGTGGCGATTTCTCGATCGGGTCTGGCCCAGCGGTTCAGCCGTCTGCTCGGCGAACCGCCGATGAAATATCTCTCCGAGTGGCGAATACATCTTGCGAAGCAGTTGCTGCGTGATCGCGGCGACAACATCCAGGCCATCGCAGAGCGGATTGGCTATGAGTCGCAGCACGCGTTCAATCGCGCCTTCAAAAAGGCTACAGGGTCGCCGCCTGCCGTTTGGCGCCGGACCGCCGCTCACGTGTCGTGGGAGCACTGAAAGCAGCGTCAGACGCGAAGCACACAGAGGATCTCGACAAATCGGTCGACAGCTCTCTCATCAAATTCAGTAGGCGGTTTTGGCGTGCCGGGCAAATAACCGAGCGGATCGGTCATGGCTCTTGGGCCATGGAGATGACACGATTTGCGGACGGAACTCGATCCCAGGAGGGCTTGTGACGACACGTTCGCTTTCAGGAAGCTTGCAACCCTTGGTGAAGGGGGAGGTCATCGGACCCGCGGACGCTGAATACGACAGCGCACGTCAGGTGTGGAACGCAATGATCGATCGTCGGCCGGCGGTCATCGTTCGGTGCGCTGATGCTTCCGACGTGCGACCTGCGGTTGCGTTCGCCCGCGAACACCGTCTCGACGTGTCGATTCGAGGTGGCGGTCACAACATCGCAGGAAGTGCGCTGTGCGACAACGGCGTCGTCATCGACATGTCGCGGCTGACCGAGGTGGTCGTGGATCCGGAGCGGCGTCGTGCTTACGTGCAATCCGGCGCAACGCTCGGACACGTCGACACCGCGACGCAAGCCTTTGGGTTGGCCACCCCGCTGGGGATCAATTCCACGACAGGCGTAGGGGGCCTGACGCTCGGAGGTGGGTTTGGCTGGCTGACTCGCCAGTACGGCATGACGATCGACAACCTTAGATCAGCAAACGTCCTGACTGCAGACGGCGGCGATCTGGAGGTGAACGAACGTCAGAATCCGGATCTCTTCTGGGCGATTCGTGGTGGTGGCGGCAACTTCGGTATCGTCAGCCGCTTCGAGTTCGAGCTCCATCGTGTAGGCCCGGAGATCGTGGCGGGCTTGCTGGTGTTCCCATTCGAGCAGGCCGGCGTCGTGCTCCGCCGCTACCGCGACTACATCGAGTCAGCGCCGACGGAGCTGAACGTATGGGTGATTCTGCGGAAGGCGCCGCCACTCCCGTTCCTCCCAGACGCGGTGCACGGGAAGGAAGTGGTGGTGCTTGCCGTGTTTCATTGTGGCGAACCCGCGCATGCCGCGACCCACGTGGACGCATTGCGTCGATGTGGCGACCTGCAAGGGGAGCACGTCGGTGTCCACCCGTATGCCGTCTGGCAGCAGACCTTCGACCCCCTCCTGACTCCCGGAGCCAGGAACTACTGGAAGTCACACAACTTCACCGAGCTCAGCGACGGCGCCCTTGACTGCATGACCTCATTCGCCGGGCAATTGCCATCGCCGCAATGCGAGATTTTTGTCGGCCTGATCGGTGGGGCGGCGAATCGTGTTCCAGCCGACGCCATGGCCTACGGCCATCGCGATGCCCGTTTTGTCATGAATGCCCACGGCCGGTGGGACGACGCCGCCGACGATGGTCGATGCATCGCATGGGCGCGGCGATTCTTCGATGCCGCGGCACCCTTCGCTTCCGGCGGCGCATACGTGAATTTCATGACCGAAGAGGAGACAGGGCGGGTGGCTGCTGCTTATGGTGCCAACTACCCTCGACTCGTGACGATAAAACGTCGATTCGATCCGGATAACCTGTTCCACGTCAATCAGAACATTAGGCCCTGAAGAAGAAGTCCGAAGCTTCTCGAAATTGCGCCTCCTGCGTTCAAGATCAGCGTCACAGGCAAAAAGCGTGGAGCCATGGCCATTGAGGCGGCTGAGCCGACGGCGGACCATGGGCCTAAGGTAAGCGTTCGACGAAGTGCTGCGGCGGCGAGGTTCGCACTGGGTCTGCCGTGCGAGCGCTAATAGTTCCTATCGTCGACTCGCGGGGCACGAGCCGCAACCGGTTGCGCCCCGTTCCAGCCTAGCGACAACAAGGTCCCTTATGTACAGGACAGGCACAGCTGGTCGAGGAACGATTCCAGAAGGCGTGGGAGCGCGCTGACATCGCCCTCCCAGCTTCGCGGTTCGCACGTGCTGGGAGCAGCTGATCGCCGTCACCTCGTGAAGGTAACGACGGAAGAAAAGGAGGAGATCATGAACCTCACCCGCCGAACCATGACGGCACTCGGGATGCTCGCGCTCCCCGCGCTCTTGCTGTCGCGTCTGATCCACGAACCGATCTTCGCCCAGGAGCGACAGCCGATTATTGACATGCACCTCCATGCAGATCTTCCGCCGCATGACGTTCCCGCCGGAGCGCCGGCGCTCTGCCGCCCGGAACCATGCCTTGGCCAGGGCGCCGCAACGTCAGGTCCCGCCGAGACGCTGCAGAAGACGCTCGAGGCCATGGAGCGCTACAACATCGTCAAGGGATTCGTCAGCGGCCTCGACCTCGATAACGTCCGCAAGTGGGTTGCGAAGGATAGCGAACGTTTCATCGCGGCGCCGTTCATTCTGAAACCCGGTCAACATAACCTGCAGCACCTCCGGCAGGAGTATGAGGCGGGACGCCTCGAAGGGCTGGGTGAGATCGCTACTCAACTGAGCGGCGTCGCGCCGAACCACGCTGCACTGGAGCCGTACTTCGCCCTGGCCGAAGAGCTCGACGTTCCGGTGCTGATTCATACGGCCGGTATCGGGCCGTATCTGCCCACTTTCCGTTCGAGGGCTGGCAACCCGCTGCTTCTGGAAGACGTGCTCGTGCGGCACCCGAATCTGCGGCTCTACGTCGAGAATGCGGGCTATCCCTTCCGCGCCGAGATGATTGCGATGATGACGCAGTACCCGCAGCTGCACGCCGATGTATCGACGATTACATGGGTGATACCTCGCTCGGCTTTTTACGACCATCTGGAGGGACTCATCAGAGCCGGGCTGGGCAAGCGACTCATGTTTGGCTCCGATCAGATGCGATGGCCGCAAAAAATCGGGGAAGGCATCGAAGCTATTCGGCAGGCGCCGTTCCTGACCGCGGAACAGAAGAGAGACATCCTCTTCAACAACGCCGCACGCTTTCTGCGACTCGACGAGGCTGCGACGAAGTGAGCCGCGTTCATGGCGAGCCGATGGCGTGCGCCACGACTTGTGAAAATGGTGGTCGAACATGACGTCGATCGAGCGCTCGACGGGCTTTGCACAGCATCTGAACGACCGCCCCGTGTGGTCGTCTCGGCCGTGCTAACACTCGTGCTCGAAATCGCTCATGAAGGGCACGAAGGACGGCCCGTGGGTACGCTGTTCACCGTCGGCAACGCAGACGCCGTGCTGGCGCACTCGCGCGCGCTGATCTTGGCTCCGCTAGCGGGACATGTACCGGCGTCCACTGGCATCGTCGACCGGCAACTGCGGGGCACGCTCAAGCAGCTCGCGTTTCTGGACGGCGCGTTCGTCGTTGCCGACGACGGCAGGGTCGTCCGTGCCTTTCGCGCAGGAGAGGTCGTCGCTATGTTTGCGGCGCCGGACTAATAGGTTCGTGCTCGACACCGACTTCATCGCGCTTCGCTCGGGTCCCTGACTCGAGTGACACACGCAGGTGCGGGAGGCTCTCAGGATAGTTGTCTTGCACGAACGACACCAGTTGCTCGCGTATCTCGCATCTCAGATCCCACGCCCGAGACGCATCGCTCGCACTCGCCAGCGCTCGAATCTCCAGGGTATGTTCCTTCGCATCGGTCACCTGCAGCACATTCACGCGCCCGTCCCATAGTCGCGATCGGGTCAGAATCCGCGTGAGCTCGTCCCTCAAGGAACCAATCGGCACGGCGTAATCCGTGTGAAAAAACACCGTCGCGAGCATCTCGGCTGATGTTCGCGTCCAGTTCTGAAAGGGCTGCTCGATGAAATGGGTGATCGGCACCACGAGCCGACGCTGATCCCAAATATGGACAACGACATAGGTTAACGTGATCTCCTCGATTCGCCCCCATTCGCTCTCGACAATCACGACGTCGTCAACTCGAATCGGCTGCGTTAAGGCGATCTGGAATCCGGCCAGCAGAGTGGCAATGCTGCGTTGGGCAGCGAAGCCGACGACAATTCCCGCGACGCCCGCTGAGGCCAGGATGCTCGCCCCGAACTGCCGAACCGATTCGAACACCATCAGCATCGATGCGAGGCCAAAGATGCCGATAGCGGTGACTGCAACCTTTTTCAGTACCATCACCTGCGTGTAGTTCGAGCGGGCGCGCAGGTTGTCGGTGACGTCGATTTTGTGCTGCTGCAGAAT
>JALDXK010000132.1:0-12170 GCA_032155105.1 Acidobacteriota bacterium | reverse complement strand
GGCCTACACGGTGCCGTACGCGATCGGCAATATCCTGCTTACCGTGTGGGGGCCTGTCGTTGTCGCGATTGTGCACGCGATGAGAACACCCTAAGGCCGAGGAGCGCGGACCTACGCGGGCTGCCTATTTCTCTTTCTCCACGACGCGGATGTTGAGACCATAGATCTTGGACGGCTCAATGGTCGCCTGTTGTTCGGAATCAACGCCAAGTAAGCCCTTCTCCCGAAGAAAAGCCTTTGCTCGCGGCAGCGACACGACGCTGATTACGAGACCCTGAGGCGCATTCTCCTGTGCCTGGAAGAGGCGTATTGCAGGCCCGTCACGCACCTGCCAGGTACTGAAGCTTGATGACGGCATGGGATCCAACAGTTTCTGCCAGAGACGTCTGGCCGTCTCCAGATCCCTTACGCCGACGACGACTTCCTTCACGGCCTCCACGCCCAGTGGCCCGCCGCCGCGCTCCGCCAGCTGCGTACGCAGACGTTCACGGCGCTCCTCGACGTTTACGTACTTGGGACTGTACTCGCTGAGGAAGACATGCATCGTCGCGTCGGCGGCCTCGCCGTCGGAGAATTGCCGCAAGGGGACATTGGTCCACAGCGTATTCTTCGAGGCGTCCTGCGCCGTGGAGATCAAGGGTCGCCTTTCTCCGTACGTGATACCCGGTCTGTCCAATCCGTCAAGGGATGTCGCCAACGGCGAAGGCTCGAATCCAAATCCGAGCAGTTGCACACGCGACGGTTGGCCCTTCTGCCCGGAGAATCGAATCGCTTCCACGTTCATGTTGCCGAATCCAACTCCTCCGGTCGCCACACCCTCGCGCGGGGCGAGGGCCACGCAACGGGAAGTTGAAGGACTTCAGTGAAGAAGGCGTACACCTTCGTGGGGTCATCCGCCCTGATCATGATGTGGTCGATTCGGCGGATGGGAGGTGCCGTCGGCGGTCCCTGCGCTACGGTCGGCGCCAAAGCCACACAATTGACGAACGTCGCGAACAGAGAGGCGTAAGCGTGCGTTGCCGTGATCATGGCTTGGACGCTCCTGTCGGTAGCAAGTTCGGT
Organism: Acidobacteriota bacterium; assembly: GCA_032155105.1. Taxonomy (GTDB): domain Bacteria; phylum Acidobacteriota; class Vicinamibacteria; order Vicinamibacterales; family UBA2999; genus 12-FULL-67-14b. The sequence goes on along the minus strand of JALDXK010000132.1, from coordinate 11,108 downwards.
TACTGTCGAGGATCCTTCTTCCAGAAATGATCGAACATGACAATGTGACTAACCTCATCGTTCCGATTGACGACGACCGCGCGTCCCCCGTCTGGTAACCACGCAAGCTGCCCGCCATGCGCGTGTAATAGATCGTGTCGCCGTCGGGGGCGAAGACCGCGGTTCCGAGGATGACCCCTTCCCCTGTCCCGCCGACCGTCACCGTCGTTGATTGAGTCAGATCGGCGGTCGCCGCATCGCCGGACACCGCCTTGGCGAGACCGAAGTCGAGCACCTTCACGACACCGTTTGGCGTGATCTTGATGTTGGCCGGCTTCAGATCGCGGTGGACAATGCCTTTCTCGTGCGCTACGTCGAGCGCGTCCGCGATCTGGCGCGCGATGGCGAGAGTATCGTTGACCGGCAAGGGTCTGCGAGCAATTCGGTCGGCCAGTGTGGCGCCGTCGACGAGCTCGAGCACCAGCGCCGGCACCCCGCCAGCGTCTTCCAAGCCATAGATCGCGCCGATATGTGGATGATTGACTGAGGCCAGTACGCGCGCCTCGCGTTCGAACCGCACCAGCCGTTCGGAATCGGTCGTGAAGTGGCGCAGGAGACACTTGATCGCCACGTCGCGGCCAAGCTTCGTGTCGCGCGCTAGGTAGACTGCTCCCATGCCGCCTTCGCCGAGGACGGAGAGAATGTCATACGCTCCGAGCCGCGAACCGGGAATGGGTCCCATCGCCACGCCGACGGGAATCTATCTGAAGAGCGATTTGACCTACGCTTTTCGGCAGGGTCGAATTCTAGCGAACTCCTTGTTTCAGTCCGTCAATGTCGATAAGGTAGCGCACCGAGCCTAGGACGGACGCCCTCATGAAGCACTGCTTCGTCGTGCAAGGATTCGGCGAGAAGACAGACCTCACGAACGGTCGCAGGCTCAATCTCGACGCCTCCTACCAGGTGATCAAGGGTGCGGTAGAAGATGCCGGCTTGGTCTGCATGCGCGCAGACGAAGTGGTGTCGTCAGGTACCATCGATATCCCGATGTACGACTGGATCATGAAAGCGGACCTCCTCATCGCGGATCTGTCCACCTATAACGTGAACGCTGCGTACGAACTCGGCGTCAGGTACGGCGTGTCCCCTCGTGCGACGATCATCGTCGCCGAAACAGAGTTCAAAGATCCCTTCGATGTAAGTCACATGGTCTTGCATCGGTATCGCCATCTCGGTGAGGACGTCGGCACCGCCGAGGCGGCACGCTTCAGGAGGGATCTTGCGGGCGTCATTCGCGTCGTGATGGCGTCGCAAAGGCCGGATAGTCCGCTGAATGAATTCTTCGAGCTGGATCCGCCCGCACGCCGGGCGCAAGCCGCTCGGCTCGAACCCGCAATGAGCGATGATGCGAAGACGCTGCTGGATCAGGCGCGAAAGGCGTTGGCTGCGGGGCGGTTCGGCGCTGCTCGGGAGCTGCTGGAACAGAGCCGCGAGCTTCGGCCCAACGACGTGTCGACTATTCAGGAGTTGGTACTCGCAACGTACAAGGCCGCACAGCCAGATGCAGCTACGGCGCTCGAGACGGCTCGCACGCTCATCGTTGAGCATCTCAATCCTCACACCACCAACGATCCGGAAACACTGGGTCTGTGGGGCGCCATCCATAAGCGGCGCTGGGAACTCACGAAGATCCGTGCTGAGCTCGACATTTCGATCGCGGCGTACGAGCGCGGTTTCTACTTGAAGCAGGACTACTACAACGGCATCAACCTCGCCTTCCTGCTGAACATCCGCGCTATCGAGCACCGAAGAGAAGCCAATGCCGATGAAGCGATCGCGGACTTCGTGCTCGCACGGCGCGTTCGACGCGATGTGAGAGGACATTGCGAGCGGGCGCTCGCGATCGCACCGCAGGCGTCGGATGAACGGTACTGGGTTGTCGCAACACTCTGGGAGGTCTCAGTGGGTCTCGCCGATGCGTCGAGTGCAGCCACGTGGCAGAAGGAAGCAGAGGCGATGGTTGAGGCCTCATGGATGCTCGACACGACGCGGTCACAAGTAACAAGACTCGAGCAGTTGCTCGCAACTTCGCCGTTGCAGGTCCTTCCGCCGTCGTAAGCTGTGGGCGATTCTGTGGCACTCGTTGCAGCACTCGCTGGTCGCCGAATCGACGCACCGTCAGATCCGAGTCGTTTCCCGTTCAAAAACGTCGCCCTGGTGTCCGAGCGTTTGAAGATGGTGCTTGAGGCTGAGGCCGTAACGATGCTGGTCTGTTCGGCTGCGTGCGGCACCGATCTGCTCGCGTTAGACGCCGCCGCAACGCTTCAAATCAATCGCAGGGTGATCCTGCCATTCGACGTTGATCGCTTTCGAAACGAATCAGTGATCGACCGCCCTGGAAATTGGGGACCGATGTTCGATCGCATCGTTGCCGAACTGATCGCAACAGGTGACGTGGACATCATGAACGAGACTCCGGGCACTGGAGCCTACCTGGCGACAAGCTTGAAGATCGTCGACAAGGCGGAACATCTTGCGGCGGCGCACCGGACCCGGGTGGCCTCGATCGTCGTATGGGAGGGGCAGCCTCGACCCGGCCAGGATCTCACCGACGCGTTTCGCAGGGAGTCTCTGTCTCGCGGCATTGGCGTCATCGAAGTCCTGACTCGATGACTTTGGAGAAGGCATCCACATGGCAGCGATCGATCGGTTGACGTCGGCTGGTCCACACAGACTGCTCGCGCTCGATGGTGGCGGCATTCGAGGTGTCATCACCTTGGGCGTGCTCGCGAAGATGGAGAGCACCTTGCAGACGGCGCTCAAGCGCGGTGACGACTTTGCCTTGGCCGAATACTTCGACTACATCGCCGGCACCAGCACGGGTGCGATTATCGCCACCTGCTTGTCCTTGGGCTGGCGGGTGGCGCGGATCACGAAGTTCTACGAGGAGAGCGGCGCCGAGATGTTCGACAAGGCGAGCATCCTCCGACGTTTTCGGCACAAGTTCGAGGACGAGAAATTGGCCGCGTTGCTGCAGTCCGAGTTGGGCTCTCATACGACGCTTGGCGATGACCGTCTCAAGACGTTGCTGATGATCGTCATGCGCAACGCGACGACCGATTCACCGTGGCCGGTCTCCAACAATCCGCGCGCGAAATACAACGAGACCGCCAGAACCGATCGCAATACCGGGCTTCCGCTCTGGCAGCTCGTACGCGCGAGTACGGCAGCCCCCACGTACTTCCCTCCCGAAGCCGTCCACATCGGACAGCATCAATTCGTGTTTGTAGACGGCGGCGTCACCATGTACAACAACCCGGCGTTCCAGTTGTTTCTGATGGCAACGCTGGAGCCGTATCAAGTGTGCTGGCCGGTCGGCGAGAAAGAACTGTTGCTCGTGTCGGTAGGAACAGGCACGAGTCCGAATGCGAACACAGACCTGGCGCCTGGCGAGATGAACTTGATTTACAATGCCTCGTCCATACCGGCGGCGTTGATGTTTGCTGCGTCGAATGAGCAGGATTTTCTCTGCCGTGTGTTCGGACGCACGCGATGCGGCGATCAACTCGATCGCGAGATCGGTGATTTGCTCGCGTCACCAAAGGCATTGCCCGATGGACGTATTCCCGGCCCAGTTCATCCGAAACTGTTTACCTACGTTCGCTACAACGCCGAACTCAGCCGGCAAGGCCTGGATGCGCTTGGTCTCACCGACATCGAGCCCGAGCACGTGCAGAAAATGGACTCGACGGCATACATTGGCAAGCTGCAACAGGTTGGCAACGCGGTGGCGAACGCCAAGCTGAAGGCGGAGCACTTTGACGGGTTCGTGTGACTATGGCGGCGTTTCAGCCAGTAGATAGGTCGCCATATCGTGCTCGATGTACGACGTGTATCCAACGTCGATGCATCGCTTCAGCTGGGAACGCATGGCATCCACCTGCCCGTTGGCCTTTGCGCGGATGGCTTCATAGAACAGCAGTTCGGTGAGGAGCCCTCGTCGTGGCACGGGAAGACTTGCAAACGGTGATTTCTCCCACGACGCGTCGGTTTCGAGCGCCTGCAGCATCTCGGCCTCACCGACAACGTTCATGAAGCGGCTAAGCAGCATTTCCCGCCATGCCGACATGTCGCCGGCCTGGAGCCGCGCCGGCCAGTTCGAGCGCTGCACCGTAGCGAAGCGCGCCTTGAGCAGGTCTTGCGCCTGCTGGGACTTCGATCCACCGAGTTGCGAGTAATAGAGTGCGAGGACGTAATCCTTGTTCTGATGATTGGTTTGCAAGAATCTGTCCGTCGTGTCCTGCCATCCCGGAGCCGCCGTGAGCAACTGTCCGAGGCTGGCGAGAAACAGCCAGGTGTCGGTTGAGGTGCCGCCTTTCTTGTCAGCCTCTGCCACAGCCGCCGTCGCGATCCTCGCCACGTCCTCTTTACGGCCACGGGATAGCTGGGTGAACATGTCGAGGCTGGAGAACACCACGTCTCCAGGCCAACGTCTTGCGGCGATGGCGATGACCGCATCCGCTTCATTGTGCCGACCAAGATCTCCCAGCAGCCGGATCAACCCGGCATGGCCGTTTCTCGACTCGCTTGCCCGCTCCGACTTCATCATCGCGCCGAACACTTCCTCGGGTTCTTTCCATCGCTGCTGATCTCCGTTCACGGCCAGACGATGGTTGGCCGTCGCCCGGACATACCGGAGGTCCGCGGCGAGCACGTTGCGTTCCTCCGGGGCGAGAGTCGTCGCGGTAAGCTGCGACTCGACCTGGGTGGCCAGGGCGAGCGCGCGCATCAGCTTCTCCGTGCGTTCCTCCTCGCACAGCGCAAACGCGAGGGCCAAGGGGAGGCTGCGCAAGGTCCCGTTCGGCCGAAGTGCCGCGAGATCCTCGAGCAGCTGCCAGCGCCACAGCGTTGCGGTCGTTTGCGCGAGCTCGACCTGACGTGTAAAGACGGCGTAGCTGTCGCGCTCATCGAGCGTCGTGATGGCGTGCCGCAGAAAAGTGTTCGCGGATGTGAAGAGCACGCTGTCGTGCCGGGTCGGGTCGTATGAAGCCAGGAAGCGCTCTGCGATCCATCGGCCGTGCGTGAGCGGCAGATCCGCGGGAGTCGCATGCCGCAGTAAATCGTGCAGGATCGCCTCCTGATCGTTCCGGCTGGCAACGGCACCGGCAGCGAGCAGATATACCCGCAGCCGATGGAACGTCGCATCATGCGGCGAATTCCGAAGAAGGTCCTGGAGATCCATTCGCTCGTACGATGTCAGCACGAGGCGGTCGATATTGACGGGCGTCTTCTCGAAGTCAGCCAACCACGCACGGCGGAGCCCGCGCACCCACGCGGTCGCAAATGCGCGGCTGGCGGCGGTCGAATCGATCTTGATCGCGGCGCTGAAGTTCGTGACGGCCGCGTCGACGTGATCCTCCAGCAACGCCTGGACGCCCCGATCGATCGCCAACTGCACGTCTGGCGAGGTCTGCTGGAGTGAAGCAGCGGAGCCTCTGGCCGTTTGCTTCAGTCGGTCGGACATGCGAGCGACGCTGAGCGGATCGCTCTCGACCAATGCCCAGAACGCCAACGCGCGCAGCAACCAGGGGGTATAACGGACCGACTGTCCGGGCGGCGCCACCACCGCACGAAGCAGGGTCTTGATGTCGGATACAGAATAGAGACGCCGCAGGTGCCTGTTCGTTTCGGTCGGCAGCGACTCGAGCGCTTGATGACTACTCTCGGCCGTGATCCAATACATTCGCACGTGGTCGGTCAGGTTCTCGAACTCCTCGAACAGCGGCGTGAGATTCTGCGGGCCCTGGAGCAGCGTTGGCTTGGCTCCGTTCGGCCCCGCTCGTTCGCTCAGCACTTCCAGTCGCACGGTGTTCGCCTTCAGGTCGTATCCGTCGAAGAATCGCACGCCTGGAATCCGGATCCCGTACGTGCGGTACGAGTCAACACGAACACCTTCGATGCCTTCGGACAAGGACGGTGAAAGCTTGCCGCTCGGAAAGTGTGCTTGTAACAGTCCTGGCGCCACATACACCCGAATCGGAGGCGTGATCGGCTCGAGATGTGCTTCGACCTCGCGGAACGGCTGGTCTTGCTTGCGGACTTCCAGGCCCGCCCGCGTCACGACGGGTTTCCAGGGACCACTCAGCTTGCGCGGTAGGCGTACATCGGCTTCCATCCATCCTTCGATGTCAAAGGCCTTGGCGATAGCTGTCGAGTCATCGCCGGCGCGATCGGCAACCAGGTCCAGAAATTCTGGCAACCCGTGAAGCGCGCGGCCGTCGCGGACGACGGCGGAGAAATCCTGCGACAGCCGGGTGTTACGCGCCAGGCGCGCCTCACTCACCGTCTGTGGATAGAGCTCGCTGACTCGCTGAAGCGTGTATTCGACTGCCGGCTGGGAAAAAAGCGCTTCCGGGTTCTTCAGCAGGTGTTGAAAGACATCGAACGCGGCCAGGCCCATCGCGCCAGTCACGCTTTCACCGCCGAGCTTCCAGATGGGTACGGACCATCTCGGCACCTGCCACCAGATGAGATCTTTTTGCGGCGTCAGGCGCTTCCAGTCTCCCCGAAACCGATCGTGAAACTCACGCGCCTGCGGATGAAGACGTTGGGTGCTGGTGAGCACCAACGAATCTTTGAAGTCTTGAAGGTTCAGTTCGGTGGTGCTGCCCGCTGGATTCGAGACCCGTAGCCGCGTTGGGCCCAGGCCGGCAACCGGGGTCAGGTGCACCCGAATCGGCGCCGGGATGCCCCAGGAGCGCGCGACATACTGCGCGTATGTGCGCCAGTGCCGCAGGAAGATGTCGCGGTCGGTGACGTCGGTCAGCCACTGCGGCGCATGGCCGATCTGCAGGACCCAGTCCTCGGCAGGTTCAGTCATGACTTCGTCGGAGTCCGCGTTCTGTTCGGCATAGCGCTTAGGAAGCAGATACTGGTACTGCTTGAGCACAGTCTTGAGTGCGTCGAGCCGATCGGAACCTGTCTTCCGCCGCAAGTAGTAATCGGCTACAGACTCCAGTCGCGTCGGGTCAGCGCCGCCCAGCGCATCTTCCAGCTGGCCGCCCGATTGCCATCGTTCGTTGGCTTCCTCCTTGATCTCGAGAATCTGGCGCTGACGTTCGAGCGTGCGAATCGTGTCTTGCGTGGCCGCTTCCGCGACACGATGGCTCTCCGCCTGCTGCGCCTGCTGGTGTTCGAAGCGCTGCCTCTGGCGGTCGAGAGAATACCAGACCGCTCCCGTCAGGGCGGCCGCCACGATCGCGGTCTTCATCACCAGGCGCAGGCGCTCATGGGACGCTTCTGTCTTCAGTACTTGGTTCTGCCATGGACGGACGATCTTGATCAGCGCATCGTGCTGAAGTTCGTAACGCTGGGAGGCGCCGTACTCACGAACGCGCAGGATGCGCGCGTTCGCGAGACGCCGCAGTTCTTCAACGATGCGGTTCACCGGCAATGCCGTTGCGTCCGCCAGGTCGTCCGGCGAGTACGGCAGTTTCAAGCCGCTGGGGGGTGCCAGGTATCGCATGAGGCGCGCAGTGAACACTGCCTGGCGGTGCCGCCCCGGCATCACGCTGCGGACGTACTGTCCGAGAATTGCCTGCGCGCCGCCGAGCCGGTCGTACAGCGTCATCGACATGACGCGCGAAGCGTCCTGATCGTCCAGGGCGTGGTTCCACAGCTCCTTGCAGATCAATTGCAGCATCGGCAATTGCACCGATGCCGAACCGGCTGCAGCCGACTCGTCGACGGGGAGGTCACGAATCAGTCGATCGGCCAGGTCCTTTTCGCAGACGCCGCCGAACAACTGGGTCGGCCGCATGATTGCGGTTCGGAGGTCTTCTTCACCGAGGCCTTCCAGCCGGTAGGTCGACTGGAAGAGGTCGAGTATTTCTCCGCGCAGTGGCTCGAGCGCGGCGAGGAACTCCTCTCGCAGCGACAGCACAACCGTCACGTCGATGCCGGACGCTCGCACCAGCCCGGCAAGATCGTGACGCAAGGTATTCAGCCGCTGGGCATGGTGGGCGAGGAATTCCTCGAATTGATCCAGGACGATGATCAGGCTCTGCCGGCGCGACGTGGTGATCATCCGCGCCAACTCGATCAAGGTGGGCGAGCCGCGCCCCGCGTCCGGCACGTTGAGCTCGGTGGCACAGTCGATCAGCGCCTGCCGTAGGCTCGCCGAGGCGTCACTCGACGACCACGCGTCGAAGTAAACGACAAGCGCCCCGGCCTGGCTGAGTCCGGGCATCACCGCAGCGCGTAACAGGGACGATTTGCCCACGCCGGACTGCGCGTAGAGCACCGTCAGCCGCGCTGAAAGGATTCTGTCCGTCAGGATCTGCGCATCACGCTCCCGTCCGAAGAAGACGCTGCGCTCCTCCGATGCGAACGGGCGCATACCGACATAGGGTTCCGACGGCAGAGTCGCAACGGTCATGGCCGCCTTCCTCGTCTATCAGCGAACCTTCATCTCACGGTCTGGACGTTCTGAAACGCCTTCATCGCGAAATCGTTTGGCTTCATGTGCAGCAGATCGGCGTTCAAGCGCTTCCACGCCACTTCCTCGATCGGTGTGCTGGGGATCCTCACGGCCACTGTCGACGCATATGCTGCCTCCCTGCCAGCGGCCTGGAACAACTGCATCATGAGGCGGTATTGCCACACGTCCATTTCGTAGCCGATGAACAGCAGTGGCGAATGCCTGAAGCGGCGGGCGAATGGCGCCGGGACGCCGGTCTCCTTGCTGTGCAAGCGTTGGAGAAAGGTCAGGTGATCGGTTTCCGTCATGACGACCGTGTCTATTTCGAGCTCGGGCTCCAGCAGGTCGTGAATAAACGGCGAGCCTTGCGGTTTGTAGATCACGCATTCGCCTGGTACGATGTGCAAGTTGTTTGCGGCGCAGATCTCGGGCTGTTGACCGGGACGCAACACCACAATCTTGCCGTCGTGCAGGTTATCCAGCGATCGCACCACGTGCGCCACGACGACCGGCGTGCGGCCGGCTTGGGCGAGCATCTCTTCGAGCAGGTTGTCGTAATTGATCGAGACGATGAGCGACAGCGGCGTGACGTGTCGGAGCAGTTCCAGGAGGTGGACCTGGCCTTGCTGCGATGAATGCTTCTGAAGGATGGCCTTGAGCTGATCAAGAAATGCGGTTCTGGACCGGGCCCATCGTTCGCGCACTTCGGCGGCGGTGGCGAGGGAAAGAATCTCACCCCGCTGTTCGGCCCCGGGCCATACACCTTGCACGAGCGCGCTGATCAACGTTTCTGCACTCAGTGCGCCGCCGGCGTAGATCCCGGGTCCGACGACTGGGACATTAGTCCCTGTCAATAGTTCGGAGCAGGTACTCTCGAAGAATTCCACGCCTTCCGAACCCTGCAGCCGCGTCTCTTGCCGATTTAGCAGGCGTTCCTTCTGCGCGAGCAGCGTTTGCTTCAGGAGCGCTCGAAAAGTCGGCAACCTCTGGTCGTCGTGCGGCTCGGGCCCGAACCAGTCCGCGATGGTATTGAGGCCGTCCCGAAATGTCCGAATCCACTGCCGGCCCTCGGTCTCGTCTTCCCATTCACTGCCGGGCCATGTGTCGCGCGCCATCAGCACAAGAACAGGTATGCTCCGGCTGCGCGCGTGTGCAAGTTCAAGCGCGGTGATGGAGTCCTGGCCATTGCCACCTTGTTCGACCGTAGGCACCCATCCTCGACGAAACGCAACGAGGAGAAGCATGACGTCGCACCGGTCGAGTTTGCTGTAGCAGCTCTCGATCGTCTGTCCCGGCTGGGCGCCGAAATGCTCCATCATTTCGGGTACCCAGTGCAGGTCGAGAATGACCTGCTGCGCGACAGCGCGGTAATCTCTCAGGTCTTTGGACGTGGAAGAGACGAAGACGGTGATGTCTTTAAGTGGACGTCGCATGACGCTAACGCTCCAACATGACCGACGTGTCCTGTAAACAGCGCGGCATTATGACATTGAATTGGAGAGCTAGAGAGAGCCAACTTCATTGCTGAGGTAGCATATTTGATGGACACCTATGGGACGTTGGATGCGAACCACCTTGTCACCGCCAGGTACAGCCGGCCCCATTCGCTCGTCTCGAGAATGTGCGCGTTCTCGTCCACGTTGGTGATGCCTTCGATGAGCACGAGGTCGGCGCTCGGCGCCACGGCTTCGAGGGCGGCCTGGTAGAGATTTCCGGCCTGTCGCGGAATCACCGGGCCGGCCGGCGCGCACCGGCTGCAGTCGTAGCCGGGGACCACCTGGCCAACGCGAACGCCATTCCATGTCATCAGCGTGGCGAACGACCGGCCGGGTTGAAACCAGTCGAACAACCCGTCAACGCTCGTCGCCGGGTCGAGCCGCAGCCAGCTTTCTTCGACGATCACGAATGGATCGACGCCAAAGTCGCGGCGCGTGGCCTGCCGGAGCGCTGTGATCAAATCATGAAAGAAGTTCTGCCGCGTGTACCACTCGGCCCCGCCATGCCACATGAACACCACGGGCCGGCCGCGAACCATCAGGCGATATTGCGGTGGCACGGTCTGGAAGAAGCGCTTCCACTGCTGATCGTAAAAGTATTCGAGCCCGCCTTCGCCGGTTCCGGCGAGATCGGACAGATCGAACCGCGGTTCCAGTGTCCATCCGCGACCGCGCGCTCGGTTCTTGCGCAGGACCTCTGAGGTCGTATCGTCGAACAAGGCGATCCTGAGACCGGGCGCCGATCGATCAATGGCTGCGAGCAGTGGTCCGAGCGATGCCGGGTCGGCGGTTGTCTCCTCGCCCCAACAGTCCGGCGCAAGCCAGCCCAGCCCCGCGTCTCGCGCCTGGGCCACAACCGAGTTCCACCACCCAGGCTCCTGCGCGTTCCACGACATCCTTGGCGGCCTGGGTGTTGGGCGCGTTCTCGTAGTTGAACGTGTCCACGACCTTCATGGCATTGGGATCGATCTTGTACCCGCGATTGAAGATACTGCCGTCGGACGCGAGGGACATGGACGCCGACGATCGCGCGTCCGCGAAGCGTCGGTCGACCGCGGCAGTCGTCGCGGCGAGATGCCCGGCGATTTCCTCGACCGAGTCCCCTCCGAACTTCTCGAGAAACGCATCGGCAAGGACGAACGACACCATCGCCT
>JALDXK010000131.1:0-12202 GCA_032155105.1 Acidobacteriota bacterium | reverse complement strand
CTTGTAGCGCTCCTCCATCTCGCGCACGGCCCAGCGCAGCGCGTTGGCGGCCTTCTTCGGTTCCACGACCACCGGCGTCATCAAGTGCGGAATGTCTTCGTACATCCCCAGCTCCAGGCGCTTCGGATCGATCATGATCATCCGCACATCGTCCGGCGTCGATCGATAGAGGAGGCTGGTGAGCATCGCATTGAGGCCGACCGACTTGCCGGTGCCAGTGGATCCCGCGATGAGCAGGTGCGGCATCGTCGCCAGGTCCGCAATATACGGCTCGCCGTGAATCGTCTTACCCAACGCAAACGCGAGCTTCGAGGTGTGACGCGAATAGGCATCCGACTCGAGCAGTTCGCGCAGCGAGATGGCTTCGCGGTACGGGTTCGGAATCTGGATGCCGACGGTTGCCTTGCCGGGGATGCGATCGATGAGCACCGACTCCGCCTGCATCGCGAGGCACAAGTCATCGGCGAGCCCGGTGACCTTCGAATACTTCACCCCCGCATCGGGCTTGAGCTCGAAGGTGGTGACCACGGGGCCGGGGTGAATCTGCACCACCGAGCCATCGACCGAGAACTCGCGGCATTTCTCTTCGAGCAGCCGCGCCGCATCCATCAACTCGCGCTCGTCGATTTTCTGCTCCGCCTTTGCCGCATCGAGCAACGAGGCGGGCGGCAGCGTAAAGGTGCCCAACTTACGCTCCACGCGTTCCGGTTCGGGTAGCGGCAGTGACGGCGCGATCGGCGTCCTGGTGACCGGCTTCTTCTGGACGACGGGGGGAGTGGCCCTCGCCACCGGCGCGGAAGCGAGCTCGTCGCTCATCGTGGCGGCCTTGTCGCGCGCCACCACTGGATCCGGCCTGGGCGAAGGCGCGTCCGCAGGCTTCTCGATCTTCGCCGTCTTCCTGGTATCGGGCTTGGCCGCGACGGCCGCGTCCTTCTTGCCGTACTTCACGAGCACGTCACGTCGGGCCTTGGCCTTGCGACGTTCATCACGCCACAGCGTGAACGCCTCGAAGCCCTGGGCCATCAGGCCGCGCAGCATCGCGAAAATGGCGCTGAACAGCCGCCCAAACGAGAACTGCGTGGCCAGGATCACCGACGCCACCATCAGGGCCAGGATCACGATCACCGATCCGGTGCGGCTCAAATAGTCGGACATGAAGCCGCCGAGCCACTCGCCAAGATAACCGCCGGCGCGGAACGAGCGTGGCCCGAAATCGACACGGCCGAGCGTGAGGCTCAGCAGCGCGCTGCCGCAGGCACACAACATCACCGCGCCGGTGACCTTCGTATAGATGGCATCGATGGCGCGGCACCAGAAGTAATGCCAGCCAGCCACCGCGACCACCGCCGGAATGAGGTACGAGGCGTAGCCGAGGATCTGAAACGACAGCTCGCCGAGAAACGCGCCGACGCGGCCGGCGAAATTGGCCGGAACGTCGTGCGTGCCGGTGCTGAAGAACCAGACCGGATCGTTCGGGTCGTAGGTCGCGAGCGCCACCAGCCAGATCACCGCCACCGCGAAGAGGCCAACGCCGACCACTTCACTGACGCGACGCGACAGGGCAGAACCGGATGCAGCCACTGATTAACGTCCCCTCTGTGTCATCTGTGTCATCTGTGCCTTCTGTGGCCTAAACTTCCATCACCACCGGCAGCACCATCGGCCGCCGGCCCGTTCGCTTCTTCAAAAACTTTCGCAGCTCGATGCGAATGCGCTCCTTCATCAAGCCTGGATCGGTGCGCTCTTCGACGCCGCAGGCATCGATGGTGTTGGCCACCACGCGTGCGCCTTCCGCCAGCACGTCGGCCGTGCCCTCGTCGCTCACGAACCCGCGCGCGACCAGCTCGGGCACGCCTTCGATGACGCCGGTCTGGGCATTGATCGCCACGACCGGCACGACCAACCCATCGATCGAGATATGGCGACGATCGCGCAGCACCTCGTCATCGACCTCACCGACACGGGTGCCGTCGATCAGCACGCGCCCCACCGGCGCATTGTCGAGGATGCGCCCGCCTTCCGCGTCGAAGCGCATCCGGTCGCCGTTCTCCGCCGTGAGCACGTCCACCGGCGACGGCAGGCCGCGCGTTACGAACTTCGCCACTCGCGCGTGCCGGGCCAGCTGGCGAAACTCGCCGTGAATCGGCACGAAGTACTTCGGCCGCACCAGCGACAGCACCAGCTTCAGTTCTTCCTCAGCGCCGTGCCCCGACACGTGCACGTGCTTGTTCGACTCCGTCACGATGTCGACGCCGCGGCGCGCAATGTGATTCATCACGCGGCCGATGGCCTTTTCGTTGCCGGGGATCGCGCGCGCCGACAGCACCACGCGGTCGCCTTCCTTCAGCTCGACGTGGCGATGGTCGTTGATGGCGATGCGCGACAGCGCCGCATTGGGCTCGCCCTGCGAGCCGGTGGCCATGCACACCACGTCCTGGGCCGGGAAGATCGGCACGTCCGAGTCCTTGATCGCCACACCGGTCGGGATGTGCAGGAACCCGAGCTTCTGCGCGATCTGCGAGTTCTCGATCATGCCGCGACCGACGAACGCCACCTTGCGGTCGAACTGCGCCGCCAGGTCGACGATGATCTGCATCCGGTAGAGGCTAGAGGCGAAGGTGGCGACGATGATCTTGCCCTCGGTGCTCGTGAAGATCTCTTCGAAGGCGTCCTCGACCTCCGCCTCGGAGCCGGTGTAGCCGCGGCGGTCGATGTTGGTGCTGTCGCAGAACATCGCCAGCACGCCTTCGGATCCGAGCTGCGCGAAGCGGTGCAGGTCGAACGCCTCGCCGTCGAGCGGCGTCTGGTCGACCTTGAAGTCGCCGGTGTGCAGCAGCACGCCTTGCGGCGTGCGCACCACCACGGCCACGCAGTCGGGCATGCTGTGCGTGACGCGCACGAACTCGATCGTGAACGGGCCAATCGAGATCACCGAGCCCGGCTTCACCTCGACGGTCTCCGGTTCGAGCGCGTGTTCTTCGAGCTTGTTGCTCACGATCGCCAGCGTGAGCGCGGTCCCGTACATCGCGCCGTTCAAGTGGGGCAGCACGTAGGGCACGCCGCCGATGTGGTCCTCGTGCGCGTGCGTCAGCACCAGGCCCTTGAGCTGTCCCTTGCGGCTGTCGAGATACGCCAGGTCGGGCACGATCAGGTCGACGCCCGGCAGATCCGATTCAGGAAACATCGAACCGGCGTCGATGACGATGGTCGTGTCCTCACACGAGATGGCCATCATGTTGAGGCCGAACTCGCCAAGGCCGCCGAGCGGCACGACGTCGACTGGAGGCACACCGGCCATGCCGTTGTGCGCGGACACACTCATGCGAAGTCCCAGCCGAGTGCGGGCTAGCGCACTCAGGGAAAAACTTTCAGGTCACCATCAACCCGGGCGGGTTCGAAAGGTCACCGGTTCAGGCCGCTGGGAGCGCCTGTGAGACGAGGCGGGTTTCGCCGGAAACTATAGCATAGCTTTTACTTACGGGCACAGCCCGCCCCCGGCCGAAGCCCTACGGGCGAAGGCGGACCTGTCCACCGAAGCTCTACGAGCGGAGGTGGGTGAAGGCCCGCGCGAGTGCCGCAAATTCGGCCAGCTCGAGCGTTTCAGGACGCCGCCGCGGATCGATACCGGTCGCGTCGAACACCTCGTTGGCCGGCGTTCCGATTTCCGCCGCGAACGGCTTCACCGCGTTGCCGAGCGTTTTGCGACGCTGCGTGAAGGTGGTGCGGACCAGGCGAACAAAGGCCGCGGGATCGCCAACCTCCACGGTCGGCGGACGAAACGCCAGCCGAACCACGGCCGAATGCACCTTTGGCTGCGGCCGGAACGCGCCGGGTGGCAGCGACAGCACGCGCGTCACGTCGGCATGGAGCGACGTGAGCACGGTCAGCACGCCGTAATCCCCCGTGCCGACTTTCGCCACGAGACGGTCGGCGACCTCCTTCTGCAGCATCAATAGCGCATCGCGCACCCCGTTGGTTGCCGAGGCCAGCTCGATCAACGTGAACAGGATGGGCGAGGAAATGTTGTACGGCAGGTTGCCGACGATCCGGAACTGGTGGGCCGGCGACGGCGGCGCCCCCAGCCATTCCGCGATGATGGGCACCAGGTCCACCGACAGCACGTCGCCGGTCACGACCGTCACATTCGGCGGCTTGTGCGCGTCGAGGTCAGCGGCCAGGTCGCGATCGACTTCGACGGCGAGCAGCCGGCCCGCCTGCGCGGCCAGCGGCCGCGTGATGGCGCCGCGCCCAGGTCCGATTTCCAGCACCGCGTCGTCCGGCGTCACTGCTGCGGCGGTCACCAGCTTGGTGACCCATGCCGGCTCGAGAAAGTGCTGCGCGAAACGCTTGCGGGCCCTCATGCAGGCTCGTCGGGCTTCTTCGTATTCGTGAGTGACTCTTCGTTGTTGCCGTCGTCTGGATCGGGCTCGCCGCGCCAGTAACGCTCCTCGATCTCCATGATCTCTTCTTCGCTCATGCCGAAGTAGTGACCGAGTTCGTGGATCAGCGTCTCGCCGATCGCGATGACGATCTCGTCCTCGTCGCCCTCGCAGTCGTCCTCGATCGATAATTGGTACAGCGTGATGCGATCGGGTAGCTGATTGCCGTAACCCCAGCCGCGCTCGTTGAGCGGCGTGCCCTGATACAGCCCCAGCAGCACGTCTTCCGGGCCCATGTCCATGTCGTCGAGCAGGTCCTCGCCAGGCTCGTCTTCGATCACGATCGCCAGGTTCCGTACCTCCCTCGCGAACTTCGCCGGGATGGTGTCGATCGCTTCCTCGACGAGCGCACGAAACTGCTCTCGCGTCACGGCCGCACTCGCTTCCGCGTCTTTATTTGCTTGGTCTGTACCTTTTTGGTCTGCGCTTTCTGCTTCTGAGCACCCTTGATGACGCGTGCGGCGACTTTTCGGCTAATCGGCTTCGTCACCACGCCCGTGCGATAGAAATCGCAATCGGGCCGCACGCGGCATCGCTGGCAGAGCGGCTTCGGCTTGCAGATTCTGCGGCCGTGAAGAATGAGCGCGTCAGAGGCCCGTGTCCACCTCTGGGGCGGCAGCATCTCGGTGAGCTGCGACTCCACCTTCACCGGATCGTCGTTCTTCACCAGGCCAATCCGGTTCGCGACGCGGAGCACGTGCCGATCGACCGGCAGCCCGGGCACGCCGAGCGCGTGGCCCAGGACCACGTTCGCCGTCTTGCGGCCCACGCCCGGGAGGTTCGTCAGCGCCTCCATGTCGGCCGGCACCTCGCCGCCATGCTCGTCCACCAGCATGTTCGCCATGCCGAGCAGTGATTTCGATTTCTGTCTGAAGAACCCGGTTGAGAGAATCATCGTCTCGAGGTCGCTGGTCTTCGCGGCCGCGAGCGCGCGCGCGTCCGGATAGCGATCGAACAGGGCAGGCGTGACGACGTTCACCCGCGCGTCGGTGGACTGCGCGGACAGGATCGTCGCCACGAGCAGTTCGAAGGCGTTGCGATGCACGAGCTCCGTATCGGCGTTCGGATGATGCCGATCGAGCGCGTCGAAGATGCGGGTGACCGTTGCGGACGGCTTCACGGCCTGGGGATCCTAGTGGATCGGTCCCTTGCCCTGCTCGGGAATCGGCTGCGGCGCCTGGTGCGACTCCGAGTAAATGCGCATGTTCTCCTGCAGCGCGGCGATCAACGTCGGCACGAACTGCACCGGCAGCACGAGGCGGGCGCGAATCGGCGCGCGAATCACATGCTCGGATTCGGCGTCGCGGATTTCCTTTTCGGAGAGCGGCTGCACCTCGCAGAAGGTGAGCGTGAAATCGAACGGCGTGTGGTTCACCGCGCAGAAGTTGGCGTAGGTGCGCGGATCGTTCCCGGCTTCTTCGGGAACGATGGTGAAGTTGATCTGCTTGCGTTGTTCGGCCATGACTGACCGATTATCGTCTAATACTTCCGCATCACCCCAACGACGACGCCCCGGATCTGCAACGCGTCGGGTTCGACGTAAATCGGCTGCATGGTGGGATTGGCCGGCTGCAGGCGAATGCGGTTGCTCTCCTTGTAGAACTTCTTGAGCGTGGCGTCCTGGCCGCCCACGAGCGCGATGACCATTTCACCGTTGTCGGCGGTCTTGCGATCCTCGACCACCACCCAGTCCCCATCGCGGATCTGCTCGTCGATCATCGACTCGCCCTTGACGCGCAGCACGTAGGTGTCGCGCTTGCCGTTGACGAGGGAGTCCGGCACGCTGATGGTTTCGCTGCCGGTGACCGCCTCGATCGGCTGGCCGGCGGCGACATATCCCAGCATCGGCAACTCGATGGCGCGCCCGCCCGAGCGGCTGGGGAGCAGTTCGACCGAGCGGCTGCGGTTCCAGGAGCGGCGAATGAAGCCTTTCTCCTGCAGGTTCGTCAGGTGCTTGTGCACCGTGGCCAGCGACGACAAGCTGAAGCGTTCGCCGATCTCCTCGAGGCTCGGCGCGTAGCCGTGCTGGGCGATGAACTCGTTCAAGTAGTCGAGAATCTCGCGCTGTCGCTTGGTCAGTGGCTGCATAGGTCCTTTCATCCCGTAGTCTCGGCGGGGTGCCACCGCAGCTCTGTTGTTCCTGGCCGGGCTGCCTCCGCCGCGCTTTGCTGTGTGGGCCGGGCTCCGCAGCGGCTGTGTTTGTCTTCGCCGCCCTCCACCAGCTGTCTAATCTGCTCCGGGCACCGCGGGCTTTTCTGTTTCTTCGCCCTGAAACGACAGCGTAAACAAACAAAAGGCGAAAGTCAATAACACGCTAAAATGAAATCATGAGTATGACGCCGCTACTTGCCGTGTTCGGACTGGCCGGCGTCCTTGCCTTGGGTGTAGGCGCCGACTGGTCCGCCGTAGCCTTGGCGAAGGTGGACGTGCTGACTCCCCAACTCGGAAACGCGTTTGCGAGGAAGGTGGTGGCGGTCCAGGACCACGCCAACGCCGGCGCGAAGAAGCCGCTGTCCACCAGCTTCACCCAGGCCGAAACCAACTCCTACTTGAAGTTCAATGCCGGGGGTTTACTGCCCACGGGCCTCACCCAGCCCGAGATCACGATGCACGGCGAGGGCCGTGTGTCGGGCAAGGCCATTGTCGATCTCGACGTCGTGCGGCAGAAGTCGAGCAGCGGCGGGTGGTTCGATCCCACGAGTTATCTCACCGGCAAGCTACCGGTCACGGCGGCGGGGAAGATCGTCACCGCCGACGGCAAGGGCCGCTTCGAGCTCGAACGCGCGGAAGTGAGCGGCGTGCCGATCCCGAAGACGTTCCTCAACCAGATGGTCAACTTCTTCACGCGCACGGCAGACAACCCGAAGGGCTCGACGACCGACGACATCTTCGAGTTGCCGGCCCGCATCCGCAGCATCGACGTCGAATCAGGACGTTTCACGGTTCACCAGTAGACGTCTTGATGGGAGCCTCGCCAGCCGATGGCCGATGACCCGCTTCAGATGCCCTTGCAGTATCTGAAGGGCGTCGGTCCCCGCAAGGCCGCCGATCTCAAGAAGGCCGGACTCCACAGCATCGAAGACCTGTTGTTTCGCTTTCCCCGTCGCTACGAGGACCGCAGCAGGCTGCAAACGATCATCTCGCTGCGGCCGGGTATGACGGCCGCGATCTCCGGCACCGTGCTCAACGCCGGCCTCGCCCAGACGCGGCGGCCGGGATTCAGGTTGTTCTCAGCCTTGATTCAGGACGACAGCGGCCAGATCCAGGCGGTGTGGCCGAACCAGGCCTTCCTCAAGGATGTGATCAAGTCGCGGCAGCGCATTGTGCTGTTCGGCAAGGTCGAAGTGTGGGGCTCGCGCGGATTGCAGATCACCGATCCCGAATTCGAGATCATCAAGGACGGCGCTGCAGAACCGGACGCCGCAGAGCGCGAAGACGGGGAGGCGCAGCTCCATACCGGCCGCATCGTACCGGTCTACGAACGCACCGGGACGGTCACGACCAACATGCAGCGGCGGTTCGTGTGGCAGGCGCTCGAAAAGCTGACCGCCGCAACGTTCGATCCGGTGCCCGAAGAGATCCTGCAACGCGAACGATGGCCTGGGCGTAACGAGGCCTTGTGGCAGGCGCACTTTCCCTCGTCCGACACGTCTGTCGAGCAACTGAACGCCTTCGCCACCGCCGCGCAGCGCCGGCTCGTGTTCGAAGACTTCTTCGTGTTCCAGACCGGCATCGCGCTGCGGCGGCAGGAGAACGCGCAGGTTCGCAAGCGCCTCGTCTCGAAAGTCGACGATCGCATCCGCCAGCGCGCCCGCGACGTGCTGCCGTTCAAGCTCACCTCCGGTCAGCGCGACGCGCTGGCTGACATCGTGGGCGACATGCAGAAGCACTGGCCGATGCAGCGGTTGCTGCAGGGCGACGTCGGCGCCGGCAAGACCATCGTCGCGGTGGTGTCGGCGGTGGTGGCCATGGAGAACGGGTTCCAGGTGGCGGTGATGGCGCCCACCGAGATCCTCGCCGAACAGCACTACCGGACGCTCGTGAAGGTGCTGGATGGCAAACCGTACCGCGTCGCGCTGCTGAGCGGCCGAGTGACCGCCGCGGCGCGGCGCGACCTCCTGCCCGCGATCGAGCGCGGCGAGATCAACCTGATCGTCGGCACGCAGGCGCTGGTGCAGGAGCACGTCAAGTTCAAGGCGCTGGCGCTGGTGGTCATCGACGAGCAGCACCGTTTTGGCGTGGTGCAGCGCGGCACGCTCGCGGCCAAGGGCGAGCACCCCGACGTGCTGGTGATGACCGCCACGCCGATCCCACGCACGCTCGCGCTCACCGAATGCGGCGACATGGAAGTGTCGGTGATCCGTGGCCTGCCGCCGGGCCGGCAGCCGATCAAGACCATCGTCAAGGCCGATTCGCGCCGCGACGAAGCCTACGCGATGATGCGCGACGAGATTCGCCAGGGGCGGCAGGTCTACGTGATCTATCCGCTGGTGGAGGAGTCCGAGAAGATCGATCTCAAGGCCGCCACGGCGATGGCCGCCGAGTTGACGAAGATCTTCCCGGAGTTCACGGTGGCGTTGCTGCACGGCCGGATGAAAGGCGACGAGAAGGAACTGGTGATGCGCCGATTCCTCGCCGGTGAGCTGAACATCCTGGTTTCGACCACCGTCGTCGAGGTCGGCGTGGATGTACCCAACGCCACGCTGATGGTGGTCGAACACGCGGAGCGCTTCGGCCTTTCTCAGCTTCACCAGTTGCGGGGCCGCATCGGGCGCGGCCGACATGCATCCACGTGCGTGCTGCTGTATCAGGCGCCGTGGTCGGACGATGCCCGCGAGCGGTTGCGGGCGATGGCCGAGACGAGCGACGGCTTCGTGATCGCCGAGCGTGACCTGCGGCTCCGCGGCCCCGGCGACTTCTTCGGCACCCGACAGCATGGCCTGCCCACGCTCCGCGCCGGCGACCTGACGCGCGATGCCGATCTGCTCGAACGGGCCTTCGAGGAGGCGCGCGTCCGCGTCGACACCGGAACGCTGACGGCGGCACAACTGGACTACGTGCGCAACGTGTGGCAACGTCAGTTCGGCTTGATCACCGTGGGCTGACTGCCGATGCTGCCGACTGCTGACTGCCGATTACTGATTGCTGATTGCTGATTGCTGATTACTGATTGCTGAATGCCGATTGCTGAATGAGGATCATTGCCGGCACGCACAAGGGCCGGACGCTGAAGGCGCCGAAGTGGGACGGGCTGCGTCCGACCTCCGACAAGCTGCGCGAGACCCTGTTCAACATCCTCGCACCGCGCCTCGATGGGGCGCGCGTGCTCGACGTGTTCGCCGGCACCGGCGCGGTGGCGCTCGAGGCACTGAGCCGCGGCGCCGTGGCCGCCACCTGCGTCGAGAACGATCGCCGCGCCGTGAAGCTGATCGAGGAGAACGCCGCCCTCTGTGGCGAGCAGAATCGCTGTGCTATCATCCGCGGCGTTGTCGAGCGCGCGCTCCTCGGTCCATTACCGGGTGGGCCATTCGACATCATCGTCCTGGATCCGCCGTACGACTACGCCAGGCTGGAGGACGCCGTCACGCATGCCGGCAGCCAGCGGGCCGCCGACGGCATCGTGGTGCTCGAGCACGCGTCGCGGGTGACGCCGCCGGCGCCCGTGGGCCTCGCGCTCACCCGGACGGTGAAGTCCGGTGACAGCGCGCTGACCTTCTACGCATGACGAGCCCAGCCCCACGCGTCGCGATTTATCCCGGGTCGTTCGACCCGCTGACCAACGGCCACGTCGACATCATCGAGCGCGGCGCGCGCATCTTCGATTCGATCATCGTCGCCATCCTCGCCAACGTCGAGAAGACGCCGTTGTTCAGCGAGGCGGAGCGCATCACGATCATCCGCGACGTGTTCAAGGGCCACGGCAACGTGCAGGTCGAAACCTTCAACGGCCTCCTGGTGGATTACGCGCAGCGGAAGCAGGCGACGGTCCTGGTCCGGGGGCTGCGCGCGGTGTCGGACTTCGAGTACGAATTCCAGATGGCGCTGATGAACCGGCACCTGGCCCCCGGGCTCGAAACCGTCTTCATGATGCCGGACGAGAAGTACACTTACATCAGCTCCCGCTTGATCAAGGAAGTATTCACATTGGGCGGCGAGATCACAGGCCTCGTCCCGCCGCTGGTGGAAGACAAGTTGCGACACAAGCAGAAAGCGAAGAAGGGCAAATGAGTTTTGCAGCGCGAATGAGCCGGGTGACGGTGTCGCCGACCCTGCGCGTCGCCGCCGACGCCGAGCGTCTCCGCCGGCAGGGCGTGGACGTGGTCGATCTCGGTGCCGGCGAGCCGGACTTCAGCACGCCCGAGCACGTGAAGGATGCGGCCCATGCGGCGATCACCGCGAATTTCACGAAATACACACCATCGGCCGGCGTGCTCGAACTGCGTGAAGCGGTGGCGCAGCGTTACCGGCTCGATTACGGCGTCCAGATCAAGCCCGACGAGGTGATCGTGACCGCCGGCGCGAAGCAGGCGTTGTTCAACGCCGCCTTCGTCCTCTTCGACGTTGGTGACGAGGTGATCACGCACGGGCCGTTCTGGCCGTCCATCGTCGATCAGATCAAACTGGCCGGCTCGTCGCCCGTGGTCGTGCAGACGCACATGGACGACGGGTTCAAGATCCACGCCGGGCCGATCATCGACGCCATCACGCCGCGCACCAAGGCGATCATCATCAACTCGCCGTGCAACCCGACCGGCGCGTTGATATCTGAAGACGACCTGACCGCGATCGCCGACGCCGCGGCGGCCCGCGGCATCTGGGTGATCGCCGACGTCACCTACGAAAAGCTGGTCTATGACACCGCCTCGCAGAACGTCATCGGGATCCTCTTCGAGCGCATGCGCGATCGCACGGTGATCTGCAGCGCCGCGTCGAAGGCCTATGCGATGACCGGCTGGCGGTGCGGCTGGGCGATTGGTCCCAGGGACGTCATCAACCAATGCAACGTCGTCCAGGGGCACTCGACGTCGAACATCAACTCGATCACGCAGAAGGCGGGGATCGCGGCGCTGACGGGGCCGCAGGACGACGTGGTGCGGATGCTCAACGAGTACCGCCAGCGGCGCGACGCGGTGCACGCGTGGTTGACCGCGGACCCGCGATTCGTGTGCGTCAAGCCCGGCGGCGCGTTCTACCTGTTTCCGTACATCGCCGATTTGCTGTCGCCCGACGGCTTCCGCAGCAGCGGGGCCTTCGCCGAGGCGTTGCTGAAGGAAGTCGCCGTGGCGGTCACGCCGGGCGAAGGCTTCGATGCGCCGGGATACTTCAGGTTGTCCTACGCGACCTCCATCGACCGGCTGAAGGAAGGCGTCGATCGCATTTTCAGCTTCGTCAGTAAGACCGTTCCGGCGCGTTGATGCGGATAGAGCGAAAAGCAGCAGATGCCGTACGCGGGATTCCCGTCCGACACCGTCATCGTCACCAGGCCTTCGCTCGAGGAGTTGCAATCGTTGTCGGCAAAGAGGCTGCCGAGCCTCACCATCCTTGAATATGCATTCGACTCGATGCAGCCGCTCGCCGTGTTGGCGGGCATCGAGGCCCTCAAGTGCCAGGACTCAGGCGGGTTGCGATCGCTCAGCGGCATCGAGGCGATGACCAGCCTGCACCACCTCGTCATCGCCACCCCCGCGAGCTGGGACGGGACCAGCCGCAAGATCGAGGTGGAGTCGCTGAAGCCCTTGACGGCGCTGAGCAGGCTCGAACGG
>JALDXK010000130.1:0-12256 GCA_032155105.1 Acidobacteriota bacterium | reverse complement strand
CCCCCCCCCCCACTTCAACGAAAAGGGCGTTGGCTCGCCGTTACTGCTTTGGCTCCGACGAGGGCGGGATGATGCCCTTCAGGCGCATGTAGGTCACGAGGTTTCCGTAGTGCTCGTTGACGTGCGAGTTGTTGAACGCGAGCACGCCAAGCCGCGGTCCCATGCCGAGGAACGTCTTGACCATTTCGGCGCCCTTCTTGTCGTCCATCGAGGCCACCGCCTGCTCGCAGAATTCGAACGAGGCGGCGAGTGCTTTCTGGAGAGCGGCCTTTGTGGTGGTGCTCTTCTCGACGCCGCTCATCGGCGGCTTGGTGCCGCTGGCGGCGCCGCAGATGCCGAAGTTGCCGTCGGCGATGTGACCAATCAACTGGCCGAGGCTGCGAACCTCTGGAGTAGGCTTGAAGGCATAGAGATCCTCAGGCACCTTCTCCGCGGTCCGGACCACCGGGTTCTTGATCTGCGCGAGCTGCGCCTTCACCGCGTCGGTGAAGGGATTCTGCGCGAATGCCGACGCGGGAACGAGCAACGCAACCGCCGCGGCCATGAACATGCGTGTCATTGATATCCTCCGGGCTAGAAACTCAGGGGCAACGATTCTGACACGTTTGTGGCTGACCGTCGCGGTGGTTGTGACCGGCGCGGTGACGGCGTGCGCCGCGCGCGCGAACCCCGGCGCGGACGCCCCGTCGGCGATGCCGCGGCTGACATGGCTGGGCGCCGTTTCCAGCCCCGCCGGCACCGCCTACCCGTCGCTCATCAGCACGGATCGCTTCGGCAGCATTTCCGGCCTGGCGCACGATGCTGCCACTCGCCAATGGATCGCGGTGATCGACGATCGCGAGGACTCGCGCATCGCGTGGCTGACGGTCGACTTCTCGGGCACCGACCTCGTCGTGTCACCGGCCCGCATGCAGCGGTTGCGCGCCGGCCCGGGTGTGCCCGACCGCGTGGCGACGCAAGCCGATCTCGAAAGCGTGACGGTGATGCCGGATGGCACCTTCGTGATGACCGAGGAGGGCCACCTGCGCGATGGCGAAGTCTGGCAGCCGATGCTCCTGCTGGTGAACAACCAGGGCGTGGTGACGGGGACGATCCCGTTTCCAGCGGCGTTCCAGATCCACGACGACACGTCCGGGTTGCGGCCCAACCAGGGATTCGAAAGCGTCACGCGCACGCCCGATGGACGGCTGATCGCCGGCCTCGAACAGCCGCTGATCCAGGACGGGGAGGTAACGTTCGATCACGGCGCGCCGGCGCGGCTCCTCGAGTTCGTTCCCACGGGCCACACCTTCCGCCCAGGCCGCGAATGGATCTACATGCTGTCGCCCACACCGCGGGTCGCCGGGTTCGGAGAGACCTGCATCGACGGCGAAAATGGGCTCGTCGACCTGGTGGCGTTGAGCGACACCCAGCTGGTGGCCCTCGAGCGCAGCTGCCTCCTCGATCAGAGCGGCCCGCGCACACTCGACAGGCGCGCGATGAACACGGCGACGATCTACCTGGTGGACTTGACCGAGAATCCCGCGAAGAAGACCGTGCTGCTCGATCTCGGCTCGCTCACCGCACGGCTGCCGCCGGAACTGGCGCGGCTCGAGAACTTCGAAGCAATCGCGTTCGGACCGGTGGTCAACAACGTGCGGACGCTGATCGTCGCGTCGGACGACAACTTCCGCAAGACGCAGAAGACCGCATTCCTGCTATTCCAGATTTCAGAGTTTCGATCTCAGAAGTAGCGCCAGGGGCATCCGACGACTGACACTTCAGATCAAAAAATAAATCTGAAATCTGAGATCTGAAATCATCAAGCAACAAATTTATAGCCGATGCCGCGCACCGTCACGAGGTGCTTCGGCTTTGTCGGATCGACTTCGAGATACCGGCGCAGCCGCACGATGAAGTTGTCGATCGCGCGCGTGTCGGTGTCTTCGTGCAGGTCCCACACGTCTTCGAGAATCGACTTGCGCGACACCGCCTTGCCGGCGTTCTTCACGAGGTACTGGAGCAGGTCGCATTCCATTTGCGTGAGCTGATACTTCTTGTCGCCGACGTGCAGCTCGAACGCTTCGAGGTCGAGGCGCTTGCCGGCGAAGTGCAGCGACTCGTGTTCGTGCGGCGCCCGCGACATCCACTCGCGCCGCCGCAGCAGCCCGCGCAGCCGCGCCAGCAGGATCTGCAGCTCGAAGGGTTTCGGCAGGTAGTCGTCCGCGCCGGATTCGAAACCGTTCAGCACGTCTTCCGGCCGCCCGCGCGCGGTCAGCATCAACACCGGCACGTAGTGCCCCGAGGTCCGCAGTTCCTTCACCACGGCAAAGCCGTCCTTGCCGGGCAGCATCACGTCGAGCACCACCGCGTCGTAGCGCGAGCGATCGTCGAGCAGCCGGTCCAGCGCCTGCTGCCCGTCGCCGTCGACGTCGACGTGATGGCCCTCGGCCTCGAGATTGAAGCGGAGGCCGTCGGCGAGGTGCGTCTCGTCTTCGACCACGAGGATGCGACTCATACACTGACCCGCGGCAGTTCGAGCGTGAACGTCGAGCCCTTGCTTTCACCCGCGCTCTCGGCGAACACGCGGCCGCCGTGTCGCTTCGCGATCGAACGGACGATATAGAGGCCGAGCCCAGTGCCTTTGACCTTCGAGCCGAGCGGCTGGAACCGGTAGAAGCGGTTGAAGATGCGCGACAGCTGGACGCGCGGGATGCCGACGCCGGTGTCCTTGACGCGCACCCACGCCGTGTCGGGCGTGGCGCCGGCGGCCTGCACGGTGATCTGCGGCGGGCCCGACGAATACTTCACCGCGTTGTCGAGCAGGTTGGCGATCGCCGTGCGCAGCTCATCGACCTCGCCGTTGACGACCAGCGGCATGTTCGGATCGGCGTCGACGATGGTGATGGCGTTCTCGTCGAGGTGATGGCGCGTGCGCGCGGTGTCGACGCATTCCTGCACCAGCCAGGCGAGATCCACCGGCGCGCGGTGCTCGAGCTTGCGCTTCTGCCGTGCCGCGCCCGCCTTCAGCACCTGCTCTACAGTGTGCTGCAGCCGATCGGCGTCCTGCAGCATCACCCGGTAGAATTCCTTGCGCTGCGCGTCGCCGACCTCGCGCGACTGCAGCGTTTCGAGGTAGAGGCGAATCGACGCAATCGGCGTCTTCAGCTCGTGCGTGACGGAGTTGAGGAAGCTGTCCTGTTGCTCGGTGATGCCCATTTCCCGTACCAGGAACACGGTGTAGACGATCAGGCCCGCGATGATCAGCGCGAAGGTGACCATGCCGAGCACGAGCGGCGCGACGCGCCGCCCGTTGACGAGGATCCAGCCGATGTTGAGCGTCACCGCGGCGGCGACGAGGATAATGCAGAGGGCGACGAAGACGATGGAAGCGGTCTGGCGTCGGGTCATAGGGATCTGGCAGCCGACGTTCGGAGAGCGACGGCTTTAGCCGTCGCTGATCAGCGGGAGCTCAAGCTCCCGCTCTCCAAACGTCGGCTCCTGATCCCTGATTATGCAGCTTCTTCGGCGGGCAGCTCGCGGATCTTGGCGACCTTGATGTCCCAGGCGAGGCCCAGCAGTTCGAGCGTCTTGATGCCGATCCAGTTCATGTCGAACTCGTACCAGGCCAGGCCGTGGCGCGCCGACACCGGGTGCGCGTGGTGGTTGTTGTGCCAGCCCTCGCCGAACGTCAGCATCGCCACCCAGAAGCTGTTACGCGAGTCGTCGCGGGTCTTGAACCGCTTCGAGCCGAACAGGTGCGTCGCCGAGTTGACCAGCCAGGTGCAGTGCAGGCCGTAGGTGGTGCGGAAGAACGTGCCCCAGAGCACGTAGGTCCAGCCGCCGAAGGCGAGCAGCGCGAGGCCGACCACGACCTGCGGCACCCAGTGCCAGGTGGTGAGGGCGACGTGGAACTTGTCCTTGCTGAGGTCCGGCGTGTAGCGCGCGAGGATCTCGGTGTTGTGATGCATCGCCTTACCGGTCATGATCCATCCCATGTGCGCCCAGTAGGTGCCTTCACGCGGGGTGTGCGGATCGCCGTCGTGATCGGAATGCTGGTGATGAATGCGGTGCGTGGCGACCCAGAAAATCGGTCCGCCTTCGAGGGCGAGCGTGCCGCAGAGGGTGAGGAAGTACTCGATCCACTTCGGCGTCTTGTAGCCGCGGTGCGTCAACAGGCGGTGATAACCCATGCCGATGCCCAGCGACCCGGCGACCCACCAGAGGAGGACCATCATCGCGATGGCACCCCAATCGATGAAGAAGAAAGCGGCGACGGCGCCGATATGAAAAATCGTCATGGCGATGGCGGTGATCCAGTTCACCTTGCCATTCGCAGCGTTGCGTCCATAGATTTCGGTAACGGGAATCATGTCGGGAACGACAGTATCAGGAGCGGGAAACCCCGTCTGTAATACTTCTGTCGTCTCGCTAACCCACGCCGGTTCAATGAGTTCTGGGTGCAGGAGGAAACATGAACGACCTCTCGTACGGCCTTCGGCTGCTTCGCGCGCAACCAGGCGCGACGGCGCTCACCATTCTCACTATTGCGCTCGGCATCGGCGCGGTGACCACGCTGGTCAGCGTCGCGAGCGGCGTGTTGTTGAGCCCGCTGCCGTGGTCCGATACCGATCGCCTGGTGCAGATTACGGAGACGCGCGGCGGGCGGCAGGGCCGGATCGCCGGCACGATGCTGAACGGCAGCTACCTGGCGTGGGCCGATGCACCACAAACCATCGAAGGCATTGGCGCCTACCGCTCCGATTCCGTGGTCACCCTCATCGGCGCCGGCGAAGCCTCGCGCCTGAACACGACGCTCGTCACGCCGTCGATGCTGGAGCTGCTGCGGGCGCGGCCCATTCGCGGCCGCGTGTTCGAGGCCGGCGAGGGCACGCCGGGCGGACCCTCGCAGATGATCCTGTCGCAGGGATTGTGGGAGCAGCAATTCGGCGCGCGCGAGGACGTGCTCGGCCAGGTCGTCGAGCTCAATGGCCGGGCGCACACCATCGTCGGCGTGATGTCGCGGGACTTCCGGTTCCCAAGCGCGGAGACGCGGGCGTGGACACCCTGGGTGATTCCCACCGTCGATGCCGGCAACGGCGGCAAGCGCGGCGTGATCATGCGCGCGGTCGCGCGGCTGCGGCCCGGCGTCACTGAGGCGCAGGCGGCGGCGGAAGGGACGTCCCGCGCCATTGCCGCACCGGACGCCGGCTTCCTCGGGCTCTCGCTGTTCGGCGCCAAGGAACCGATTCAGATCGCCGTGCGCGATGTCAAAGACGCGGCGACCGCCGAGGTGCGGCCCGCCATCCTCGTGCTGTTGATCGCCTCGACACTGTTGTTCGTCACGGCGATCGCCAACGTCGCCAACATGCAGCTTGCGCGTGCGACGGCACGGCATCGTGAGCTCACCATTCGCGCCGCGCTCGGCGCGGGTACTGGCCGCCTGGCGCGACAACTGTTGATCGAGAACGCGCTCGCGGCTGTGATTGGAAGCGCGGGGGGGTTGCTGTTGACCGTCGCCCTGCACACCGCGTTGCCGTCGGTGCTGCCCGCGGATTTTCCACGCGTCGATGCGATCGCGATTGATGGGCGCGTGCTGATGGTCACGTTGCTGTTGTCGTTGGTGACGACCGTGGCCTGCGGAATCCTGCCGCTGCTGCACGCGCGGCGCCTCGAGATCGCGCAGGCCCTCTCCGACAGCAGCCACGGTTCTGCCGGCGCCGGACGTGGTCCGGTTGCCGCGATTCGCGCGCTGATCGTCGGCAGCCAGGTGGCGGTGACCTGCGTGCTCGTGATCGGCGCGCTGCTGCTGTCGAGAAGCTTCATCGCGCACGTGACCGCCGACCGCGGCTATGACCCGGCCAACCTGCTGACGGCGATGATTCCATTCCCTTCGAGCTACGACGTGCCACGCCAGGCGGCCGCGCTCGATCGTATTCACGAGCGGCTCAAGAGCCGTCCCGGCGTGACGCACGCCGCCCTGAGCACGGCGTTGCCGCTGGTCTCGTCCGGTGGCTTTACCGGGTTCAGCTTCACCTCACCATTGCGCAGTGGCGTCAACGTCGACGCCGAATCGATTCGTCGCGTCGTCACGCCGGAGTATTTCGGCGCGCTGGGCATTCGCGTCCGGGCCGGGCGCCCACTGACGCATGAGGACGACGTCACGGTCCCGCCGGCGGTCGTCGTGAACCGATCATTCGTGCGCAAGTACCTTGAAGATATTCCGATCGAACAGGCCGTCGGCCTGTCGTTGGGTAACGTCGCGGTGCGCTCGCCGGGCCGAGACAAAGTCGAGGCCTTCATCGTCGGCGTTGTCGACGACGTCAAACAGGATGGGCCCGATGGGCCGCCGCAGCCGGAGATGTTCGTCTCCTTCGCACAGCTGCCCGGCGCGAACTACGGATCGCAGGCGTTCGTGGTGATGCGCACGGCCGACGATCCGTCCGCGCACGTGGAGACACTTCGGACGGCACTGCGCGAGGTGGATGCGACCCTTGCGCTCGATGCAGTGATGACGATGGATCAGCGCATCGGTCGGAGCGCTGCACGCCCGCGGACCTACGCCGTGCTGCTCGGTGGCTTTGCGGTGTTTGCGCTGGTGATTGCCGGAAGCGGCCTGTTCGGCGTGCTGTCGTTCAGCGTGGCACAGCGCTCGCGCGAGCTTGCCGTGAGGAGCGCGCTCGGCGCCAGCCGGTCGGAAGTGGTGCGCGTCGCGCTCAGGCAGATTAGCGTGGCGCTCGTGGCGGGCCTGGCCACCGGCGTTGCTCTGGCCCTGGGGCTCTCGAACAACCTGTCGCCTTTCCTCTACGGTGTGTCGGCGACGGACTGGTTGAGTTTCGGTATCGCGCCGCTCGCGTTGATTCTCGTCGGCCTGGTGGCGTGCCTCGTCCCGGCGCGCCGGGTGGCGCAAACGGATCCGGTTCAGGTGTTACGACAGATCTAACGTCCCAACACCGCGCGTCGCCAGGTTTCCACCAATGCGCGATCGGGGCCGCCGAGTTTCTGATGCCGCTCGACGTAGGTGCGGAACCGCGCCAGGTTGTCGGGACTCAAGCTCTTGTCCTGCTGGTGCATCTTGAACAGCACCTGGATCGCCACGAACAGCAGCGGCTGATCGTCGTTCCGCGTGTTGTCGAGTTGATCCTTCAGCTTCGGCAGGGCGCCGCTGAAATCGCCGATCATCGCCAGCGCGATCGCTTCGCGCCGCAGCCGCGCGTTATCGTCTTCCCACGCCGCGGAGGCATCTGCCAGTACCTCGAGGGCCTGCCGGCCATCGCCCACGCGCAGCAGCGCATCGACGAGCGCCGGGTAGACGGCGGCGGGGTTTTCGCTGAGCAACGCCATTTGCCACGCGCCGATCGCTTCGCGATCGCGCCCGCTCAACGCGTGCGTGGCACCGAGGTAGAACGCCGCGCCGAGAAAATCGTCTGCGCCCTTCAGGGTCTGCTGGAACCACGCCTGGGCCTGCGCGACTTCGCCCTTGCTGAGGGCGCCCAGCCCCCGAATGAACGCGAGGTTCAATTCGTCATCGGGTAACGGCGCGGTGGCAGAAGGAGCCTCGTAAGCGCCGGTTCGCGCCTTCTCGACCACCGCGTCCACCTCGGGCGACGGCGGATGCATGTCGGCCAGGCCGTCGAGGAAGGGCGTCACCACTTCCGGTGTGAGCACGGCCTGCGCGGAAAAGCGCGGCACCGGCGCCACGATGCGCGCCGGCGCCACCGGTGCGGGCGGCGCGTCGGGATCGATCGGCACGCGCAGATCCGGCGGCGGCTCCGCCGCGGCCATCGCGGTGGGCGAGAGCATGAACGGGCGCGTCAGGCGCATCTCGGGCTGGCCGGGCACATTGATCAACGCGCGGGCGACATATTCACCGGGCGGCAGCACGCCCAGCCGCATCGTGGCCGCGAATGCACGCACGTTGCCGCGCGAGACCTGGCGGGCGTCGACGTTCACGAGCGGGTTGCCGTTCTCGGCGTCGGAGATCTGCAGCGTCACCTTCGCTCGCCCCAGCAGCGACTGATCGGTGCCGGTCAGCTCGAGCATCGCCGAGACGGTCTCGTTGTCGATCACCGTCGAGGGGCGCGGCCGCGGCAGCTCGCCTGCGGTGGGAGGCTGAGGCACCAGCATCAGGTCCGACACGCTGACGCCATTGTTCATGCGGGTCAGCCGCGCGTTGATCGAATGGTGCACGCTGCCGCCTCGTCCTGCTTCGTCCACCGCCGCGAGGCGCAGCGTGTATTCGCCGGGGTCGAGCACCACCGAGGTGAGCACGAGCCGCGGCGACTCGCCCTTCGCGCTCGCCGGCGCGAGCGTCGACATGCCGCCGCGATTGACGACGACCTTCTCGTCCTTGTCGAGGATCAGCACGCCGACGGGCATCTCGGCCGGCGTCGTGACAGGCCCGCCGACTTCCGCAGTGATGACCACGCGCACCTTAGACGAGGCGCTATCGACGGTAGCGTAGCTCGCCACGCGCATCGGCAGTCCGCGGACCGGCAGCGGATTCTTGAGCACTTCGCCCAGCTGCTGCTGTGGCGTCAACGATGCGGTGGTGGTCTCGGCGGCGTCGCGAATCACGAACGTCGGCCGCGCGCGCACCGTCAGCCCCCGCGGGCGCACCTCGACTTTGATCCGACGCTCCTTCCCGGTGCGATCGGCATCGGTCGGCTCGAAGCCGATGAGGTAATAACCAGACAGCTCGCGGCCGAGACGATCGAACGCGGTGGTGCCGGAGCCGGTGACCGTGGCGATCGAGCCGCGCGTTTGCGCCGCAACCTGCTCGAGCCCCTCGCTCATCAGCGAATCATCGTAGAAGCGCGAGTTGAGGTTGGGCGCGGCGCGATCTTCGATGTCGAAGAACTGCTGGCCGGGCCGGATGATGTGAATGGTCGCCCGCGCCTCGGCGGCGCGGCGGCCCAGTTCGGTCATGCTCGAGCGATCGCGCGCCACGAACATGCCCTCCGAGATCATCACGATGTTGACCGGCGTGTTGAGTTGCCGCATGTTGCGCATCAGGGCCTCGAGACCCTGCAGCGTGGAGCGGGCCCGCGCGCTGGCCTCGATGAGCAACTGGCGCGCGTCGTTCTCCACCTGGTTCTGGCACGCTTCGTAGACCGGTCCGGCCGGCTCGCCCTGGCATTCGCGCTCAACCGCCTGCAGGAACGTGCCGGAGTCGTTGTTCTCGAGCGCCCAGGCCTCGCCGATGGTCACCCTCGACATGCCAACGCGGTTACTGCCCATGCCGGTGACGCGCATCAACGCGTCGGTGATGCGCTTGCGATCGGCCGTGAACTCCACGCTGCCGACGCCGGTGGGAATGCGCGCGAGTCCGACCATGTCTCCCGGCGCCAGCCGCGAGAACAATGTCTCCGCCGTGCGCAGCAGGCTGCGCGACGCCCCGATGCGAATGCTGGATTCGTCCACCACGAACAGCAGCAGGCGGCCCGTGGTCTCGGTTTCGTTCGACGTCGAAGCCAACTCCCTCGGTGTCGACGGCGTGCTGTTGGTCGGCGTCGTCGAGATGAACTGGATCGACGCGATCGAACGTGGCTGGCCGTTCACTTCGAGTTGGAAGTCGCCCTGCGTCAGCGTCGGCACCGGCTTCGACTCGCGATCGACAACGTTGACGTCGACCAGCACCAGTTCGGTCTTGGTCTCGAAGGCAGGCCGTGGCGGTTGTGGCTGTTGCGGTGGTGGCTGCGGAGGCTGAGGTTGCTGCGCCTGCAATGCGACCGCTCCGCAGGTGGTCATGGCAACGATCAGCAGTCGGAACGACGTGCGCATGGTTTAGGACCCCGGCGCGCGGTAGCCCTGCCGCGCGCGCACGGCGTAGCCGGTGCCGGGAACCTCGATCTTGACCTCGCGCCACTCGCCGTTGCGCGCCGTGTTCGTGGACTCGTAGCCAAGCATGTACTGGTGCGAGAGTTCTTCAAGAATGTCCGCAAACGGTTCATCGAGCTGATCGCTGCGCTCGACGAACAACGCCCGCCCACCGCTCATGTCGACCAGCCGCTCGATCCCCGACTTCAACTGCGCTTCCTTGACGCCGCGGCCGAGCGCCACCATGAACAGCGTGGCGTCGTTGGCCCGCACCGCCTGCTCGACGGCGTGAATGGTGGCGTGGCTGGTGCGATCGTCGCCGTCGCTGAACACCACCAGCACGCGGCGACCCGGCTGCCGCGACAGCTGCTGCACACCGCGGATGATCACGTCATAGAGCGCGGTGCCGCCCCATGCCGTCAGGCGATCGATGGCCCGCGTGCGTTGCTGCACGCTGGTTTCGCGCTTGGTCAGCGTGAACATGTGATCGTTGAACGCTGCCACCGTGACCTGATCTTTCGGCCCGAGCGCCGACAGGAACTTCTTAGCCGCGTTCTTCAACTGCGGCATCGCCTGCGTCATGCTCTCGCTGACGTCGATGGCCACGACGATCTCGAGCGGCGAGCCCTCGGCGGAAAAGTGGCCGATGGTCTGCGGCACGCCATCCTCGAGCAGCCGAAACTGCGACTGCTGCAACCCGCCCACGAATCGCCCGCGGTCGTTCACCACCGCGGTGACCTGCACCACCTCGACGTTCACCTTCTCGACCTGGTCGAGTCCCTTGGTGCGTGAGCTAGCGACGATGCGCCCGCCGCCGATCAGGTTGGCGACCACGCGGAACACGTGCGGCCGCACTTCGGCGCCGGCGTCCCACGTGCATTCGGCCGCGATCGGATCGAGGACGTTGCACACCTGCTTGCCGTCGGCGAAGAAGAGAATCTGTGCGACGCGCGTGGCGAGCATCTTCGGCAGGACCTCGGCCTTCAGCGTGGTCACGCCGCTGATATAGGTGTCGGCGTCGGGCGCGACGAGGCGAATCGCCAGCTCCGGCTGCGGTTTCGGTTCCTGCGCCGAGAGGGCGATGGTGAGTGCGAGGAATACGCCGATGATGCGCATGAATTAAAAGTTCAAAATTAAGAGTTAAAAATCCGTTTTTAACTTGGCGTTCTTCATTTTTAACTACCGGGGTCTTAGCGGCCCGTCGCCTGCCAACGCCGCCACGTAATCTTCCACCCGCTGCGGCAAAAGCGCCAGTGCCTGTCGCGACATCGCCGGCAGGTCGTCCGCGAAGCGGGAATCGACGTCGTGCCAGAAATCCTGGGTGGCGTAGTTCAGCAGTCCCGGAATTAACTGGGCCGGCAGCTGCATCCGCGCCGTCTCCTCGGCCATCCGCAGCGTGAGATCGGGCATCTGCGTGGCAATCAGGCCGCCATCCGCCCGGCCGCCGAAATTCTCCCACTGCACCGGCGTGGGCATCGCCGTTCGCAGCCGCGCGTTGAGCGGCTCGGTGTAGAGGCCCCAACGGTTCAGCGTGTCGGCCGGCATGTCGACCCGGCCCAGCCAAAAGAAGTCGCGCAAGCCGAACAGCGCCGGGGCCAGCTCCGGTGTGCGGGTCAGCGTCCATGGGAGCGACTGCCGCACCGCGGCGGAGAACTCCACCTCTCGCGCGAGCGCGAGCACGTTGGCGAGGTTGGCGCCGGCGTCGGCCACGCGTTGCCGCCCGCGCGCGATTGCGGCCACGATGCGATCGCGATCGGCGTCGTGGAAGTCAGTGGGATTGAGCGCGCGCACGGTGCGCGCCAGCGTGAGCTGGTCGTTCAGGTTGATGGTCGGCGCCACCGGCATGTCGCTGTCGTTCAGGCGACGCAGCGCGAGACGGGCGAGCGCGATGTCGAGTCCGAGCAGCGAGCCTTCGATGTGCCACGGGCTGCCGTCGCCGACCTGCTCGCGCGGCACGCTCCACGCGATCGCGTCGCGGCGCAACCCGGCGGCGCCTTCCAGTCCGAAGTCATGGCGAAGCGGGATGTCGCCGCCGAGCAACGCCGGCCCCTCCGGATCGCCGAGCGCGGGGGAGTAGATCAGCACCACCAGCGCCTCCGCGATCTGCGCATCGTTATTGGCGGCCAGGGCCGCGTCGAGGCCGGGCGAGGTGAGCTGCTCGCGGATCCGCTTGATGCGATCGTGCTCCGCCGAGAAGTAATCCACCCGATAGGTGAGGCCTTCCCATTGCAGCGTCGGCGGGCTGACGGGCGGCGTGCCGGCGAGCACCTGCAGCAATCGTGATTCGTACGCGGTGGCCGGGCCGGTCCATTGATCGGGTCGAATCAGCGGCGGGAGGGCGTCGAGCAGGCTCTTCGCCATCCACTGGGTGATCACCGACGCGCGTACCTTGTCGGTGTCGGCCACGTCGGCGAGCGCCAGGAGCACGCGCTCGGCAGTGGCCACGTCGACGGCGCGC